>JALVBM010000370.1 GCA_027010665.1 Chromatiales bacterium | reverse complement strand
GACCCAAAACCGGCACGGTGAGGCCGTATTTCAATCGCCGCAACAGACATGGCTTTCCCGGGTTAGAATCAGTATCCCGAACATCCAAAGAGGCCCGCCATGTCCGTTCTGCCACCTGTATCCGCCGAATCCATCCCGCCGACCGAGGGCAGTATCTATCCGCCGGAATTTGCCGCCCGCACGGCCGGGCGCACCAAACGCAAGCTGGGGGATCATTTCGGGCTGCGCAACTTCGGCATCAACCTCACCCGTCTGGCGCCCGGCGCCATTTCTGCCCTGGCCCATCATCACGCCACCCAGGACGAACTCGTCTACGTGCTCGAGGGCAACCCCACCCTGTTGCTCGACGGCGAACCCCATCGGCTGCAGCCGGGCGACTGTCATGGCATCCGGGCCGGTTCCGGCATGGCGGTGCAACTGGTCAACGAGACGGATCGGGACGTGGTCTATCTCGAAGTGGGCGATCGCAGCCGGGGCGACCGGGCCGTGTATCCCGACGAGGATCTGCTGGCCGTGATGGACGAGGACGGCCGTTACCGGTTCCTGCACAAGGACGGTACACCCTATTAATTCAGTGGCGAGGGACGAGTGGCGAGGGGCGAGGAACAGCGGGTAATTCGGCTTCGACGGCTGGGGGTGCAGGCGTATGGGTCTGTCTGGCGGGCGATGCAGGGGTTTACGGCCGAAAGGGGCGAGGATACGCCGGACGAGTTGTGGCTGGTGCAGCATCCGCCGGTGTTTACCATGGGGTTGAATGCCAAGGCGGAGCATCTGCTGGCGCCGGGGGCGATTCCGGTGGTGAACGTGGATCGGGGCGGGCAGGTGACCTATCACGGGCCGGGGCAAATCGTGCTCTATCCGCTGCTGGATCTGAACCGTTTGCGGATCGGCGTGCGGGAACTGGTGCGCGCCATGGAGCAGGCCGTGATCGATCTGCTCGCGGCCCGCGGCATCGCCGCCGAGGGCCGGACCGATGCGCCGGGCGTGTATGTGGGTGAGGCCAAGATCGCGGCACTGGGGCTGCGGGTGAAGCGGGGGCGCAGCTATCACGGCCTGGCGCTGAACGTGGATCTGGATCTGGAACCGTTTTCCCGCATCAACCCCTGCGGTTATGCGGGCATGCCCGTCACCCGTACGCGGGATCTGGGCATTGCCGACGGCCCGGACGCACTCGGCGAGGCCCTGGCGGGGCATCTGCTGGACATTCTGGGCTACAATAGCCGCCTGCCCGCCGACGACGAACTTCCCCATGTCCAACCCGAATCCGCCTGACGACGACGTTCAGCCGCGCCCGGCCAATCCGCTCAAGGGTGCCTCCAAGACCGCACGCATTCCGGTGAAGATCGTGCAACCGGAGGCGCCGCTGCCCAAGCCGAAATGGATCCGGGCCAAGGCCCCGAACCATCCGGAAGTCGGCCGGCTCAAGCGCATCCTGCGCGAGCGCAACCTGCACACCGTGTGCGAGGAAGCCGCCTGTCCCAACATCGGCGAATGTTTCCGCCACGGCACGGCCACCTTCATGATCATGGGCGACATCTGCACCCGCCGCTGCCCCTTCTGCGACGTGGCCCACGGCCGCCCCGAACCGCTGGACACCGACGAGCCGGCCAGCCTCGCCGCGACCATCGCCGCCATGGGACTGCGCTACGTGGTCATCACCTCGGTGGATCGCGACGATCTGCGCGACGGCGGCGCGGCCCACTACGCCGCCTGCATCCGTGCAGTGCGCGATGCCAGCCCCGAAACCGGCATCGAGATCCTGGTGCCCGATTTTCGCGGCCGCATGGACAAGGCCCTCGACATCCTGGCCGCAACGCCGCCGGACGTGTTCAATCACAACCTGGAGACCGTGCCCCGGCTCTACAAGGCCGCCCGCCCCGGCGCCGACTACGCATGGTCGCTGCAACTGCTGCAACGTTTCGGCGAAATCCATCCGGACGTGCCCACCAAGTCGGGCCTGATGCTCGGCCTCGGCGAGACCAACGACGAAGTGATCGCCGTGATGCGCGATCTGCGCGAACACGGCTGCAACATGCTCACCCTGGGCCAGTACCTGCAACCCAGCCGGCACCACCTGCCGGTGCAGCGTTACGTCACCCCGGACGAATTCGCCGAACTGGAAGCCATCGGCTACGACCTGGGCTTCGACAACGTCGCCAGCGGCCCCATGGTCCGCTCCTCCTACCACGCCGACCGTCAGGCGGCGGGGGAACGAGTGAGCTGATTACCGGTGAAGATGCTTGTCTTCCGTTATTACTGTAGGAGCGGCGCCCTCGCCGCGATGGAACAGTAGCTGGTATCTG
>JALVBM010000369.1 GCA_027010665.1 Chromatiales bacterium | reverse complement strand
CTGACGGCGTGTTAACACACACAACCACTACAGCTTTGTTGCGTGATGCCGAACATCCGTCACCTGCCGGATCGGTATCCTCCGGCTGAGCCCGCCGGAGAGACATTCCTCCGGCGGGCTTGCGTCGCTCAGCGAAGATCGAATCGGTCGAGATGCATGACCTTGCTCCAGGCGGCCACGAAGTCGTGAACGAATTTCGCTTCCGCGTCGTCGCTGGCATACATTTCCGCGATGGCCCGGAGTTCGGCATCGGCGCCGAAGATCAGGTCCACCCGCGTGGCAGTCCAGCGGACCGCGCCCGTCTGACGGTCGATGCCTTCGAAACGCTGTGCTTCGGCATCGACGGGTTGCCAGCGGGTCGCCATGTCCAGCAGGTTGCGGAAGAAGTCGGTGCTCAGTACGCCGGGGCGATCCGTGAATACACCATCCGGCGACTGCCCGTAATTGGCATCCAGCACCCGCAGGCCACCGACCAGTACCGTCATTTCGGCGGGGGTGAGGGTGAGCAGTTGGGCCTTGTCCACCAGCAACGCTTCCGGCCGGCATCGGTCGGTATCCTTTCGGTAGTTGCGGAAGCCGTCGGCAACAGGCTCCAGAACGGCGAAGGCATCGACATCGGTCTGCGCCGCGGTGGCATCCATGCGACCGGGCGAGAACGGCACCGTAACGGGATGCCCGGCAGCAGCGGCCGCCTTCTCCACGGCGGCATTGGCACCGAGCACGATCAAATCGGCAAGGGATACCCGTCGCGCCCCGGTCTGTCGCTCGTTGAAGCGGCGCTGGACGGCCTCGAGCATGCCCAGGATCCGCCCCAGTCGGGCCGGCTCGTTTGCCTCCCAGCCGTTTTGCGGTGCCAGACGAATGCGTGCTCCATTGACACCACCGCGCTTGTCGGAATTCCGATAGGTGGATGCCGCCGCCCAGGCACAGAAGACGAGATCGGCAACCGAAAGGCCCGTGGCCAGAATCGCCGTCTTCAGCGCATCGCTGTCGGCCGCGTCGATCAGTTCGTGATCACATGCCGGGATCGGATCCTGCCAGAGCATGTCCTCGGCCGGCACGTCCGGACCGAGATAGCGTGAACGCGGTCCCATGTCCCGGTGGGTCAGCTTGAACCAGGCGCGGGCAAAGGCGTCGGCGAACGCATCGGGATTGTCACGGAACCGCCGGGCAATGGGCGCGTAGATCGGATCCTCACGCATGGCCATGTCGGCGTCGGTCATGATGATGGGCACCTTGCGGTCGGGATCGTCGACTGCCGGCGCCTGGTTGCCTTCGGTGACTTCCCGCGGGGTCCACTGCCACGCCCCGGCCGGGCTGCGGGTGAGCACCCATTCGTTGTCGAACAGCATTTCGAGATAGCTGATGTCCCAGCGTGTGGGGGTGGGCGTCCATGAACCTTCGAGACCGCTCCCGATCTGGTCCGGCCCCTTTCCACTGCGGTAGGCGCTCTTCCAGCCCAACCCCTGCTCTTCGATAGCGGCGGCCTCGGGTTCCGGTCCCACCAGGGCCGGATCGCCCGCACCGTGACACTTGCCGAAGGTATGTCCGCCACAGGTCAGGGCCACCGTCTCTTCGTCGTTCATGCCCATGCGCGCGAAGGTCTCGCGCACTTCCCGTGCCGTGGCCAGGGGATCCGGATGCCCACCGGGACCTTCGGGGTTCACATAGATCAGCCCCATCTGCACCGCGGCCAGCGGATTTTCGAGAGCGCCCTGTTCGTCCCCGTGGCGCTCGTCGTCCAGCCACTGCGCTTCCATGCCCCAGTAGACGTCCTTCTCGGGTTCCCATACGTCTTCCCGGCCACCACCAAAGCCCAGGGTCTTCAGGCCCATGGATTCCAGTGCCACATTGCCGGCCAGAATCATCAGATCGGCCCATGAGATGTGCCGGCCGTATTTCTGCTTGATCGGCCACAGCAGCCGCCGCGCCTTGTCGAGGTTGACGTTGTCGGGCCAGCTGTTGAGGGGCGCGAAACGCTGGTTGCCCGAACCGGCGCCACCGCGCCCGTCCCGGATCCGGTAGGTGCCTGCGCTGTGCCAGGCCATGCGGATGAACAGGGGACCGTAATGCCCGTAATCGGCGGGCCACCATTCCCGTGAATCGGTCATCAGGGCATGGAGATCCTGCTTGACGGCTTCGAGATCCAGCTTGCCAAAGGCTTCGGCATAATCGAAATCCGTACCGAGGGGGTTCGATGCCGGACCGTGCTGGCGCAAGATATCGAGCCGCAGACGATTCGGCCACCAGGTTTCGTTGGTGGGAATGTCTGCTTCGGCAGCGGTATGAAAGGGACACTGTTTGGCG
>JALVBM010000368.1 GCA_027010665.1 Chromatiales bacterium | reverse complement strand
CGATCAGCCAGAGCTTGACCGCCAGGGAACGCTGGGCGTCTTCCAGGGCCGGGCCGAGCGTGCGGGCATAGGCGTCGTTGACCGGGATGTCCGCCTGCTCGCCATAGCGGACGGGATCGATCTCCAGTTCCGAGGGCGGTCGCCAGGTGCGCATGGCATACAGCCGATTGATGAACGGATCCGAAACGGCCCCCGGGGGCGGGCAGGCGGGCGCGGACGTCGTACCCGCAGTGGCACAGTCATCGTCGGCGGGCATGCCGCTGCAGGCGGTCATCAGCGGCAGCAGGAGCAGGGGCAGGAGATACAGGCGCGGCAGCGGGGATCGTCTGCGCGGGGCCATCCGAATCGGTCGTTTCCTGTCCATGTTGCGTCCAATATAATGGAAGCCCATTGCCGGTGCAAAATGCCTTACGCATGTTTCCCGGGCGTACAAACAAATCCGAGATACCCCATGTCTGGAGGTAAGAAAGCATGACCGATCTGTTCGAGGAAAAGGCCGAAGACTGGGACCGCCGGGATGTGGTCCGTGAACTTTCCGAAGCCATCGGTTCGGCCATGGTCGAACAGGTACCATTCGCGCCGGACATGAGCGTGATGGACTTCGGCGCCGGCACCGGCCTGATCACGGCACAGGTGGCGCCACGGGTCGGGCAGATGGTGGGCGTGGACACCTCGCCGGCCATGCTGGAAAAGCTCGCCGCCAAGCCGGAACTGCAGAGCAGGGTGGAAACCGTCTGTCAGGACATTCTCGAACAACCCCTGGCGCGAACCTTCGATGCCATCGTCAGCGCCATGGCCCTACATCATGTGGAAGACACGGAACGGCTGATCGAAACCTTTGCCCGCCACCTGAAACCGGGGGGCTGGCTGGCGCTGGCGGATCTCGATACCGAGGATGGCACTTTCCATCCGGAAGATGTCGAGGGCGTATACCATCATGGTTTCGATCGAAAGGCGTTGGGCGAACGGCTGGAACGTCACGGGTTCGAGGACGTCCGTTTCCTTACCGCGCATACCGTCCAGCGTGAGGACGGCACCTACCCGGTATTTCTCGTTACCGCGCGAAAGTCTGCCGACTGAACCACGGTTCCGATCACGTGCCGACTTGATCGGCCCGCGACGGGTGCACGTATTCAGAAACCGATGTCCGTGGCCAGGCGCAGATAGTTGTAGTCCGGGGTGGTATCGCCGTGAATTCGCCCGCCCTGGAGATGCAGGCCAAGCGCATCGTCGACCCGGAAGGCCACTTTCACAGAGAACACGTCGAGCCGGGTGCCGTCGCTTTCGACGATGGTCCGTTCGTATTCGGCGCCCAGCGACAGGCGGCCGAAATCGCGTGTCAGTTCACCGGCAAGACGCTGGCGCGGGAACCCGTAACCGAGCACGATGGTGATATCGCTGAACAGGTAGGGTGCCAGCGGAGATTGCAGGCGGGACAGATCCGCGTCGTAACGGTACCACGCTCCGCTCAGGCGCAGACCCCAGTCCTCGAGTCCATGGTAGCCAATGTCCAGATCGATGAACTGGCTGGCCGTGTCCGTCTGTCTTGGCGGGCGATTGAAGCGATAGACGTAGAAGCCGATATCGGTATATCCCGGTCGCAGGCCAACATAGCCATCCGCCATGTTCCAGGCCAGGGGAACCGACAGGGTATGGGTCCACAGTTCGCTGGTATTGCCCCAGAATTCGTAACGCACGCCGGCCTCGAAAGGCTCGTCGTAGGGCGTGCTGAGGCCGATGGTATAGCTGTAGAGATCCACCCGTCGGGTCAAACCCTGAATGTCCGATTGACCGGCGCCGAGAAGAAGCCGATTGCCATCGGCGATGGCCAGGTCGAGTTCCCCGTAGAAACTCTGTGAATCCTCGAGGCCGCGATTGTATTCGAGCCACAACCGGTGCTCCGGTGGCGGTTCCAGCAGATCGTAGATGGTTTCGCTCCGGGCGGCGGTCGCGAGCAGCAGGCACACCAGGACAGGGACAGATAGGCCATACCCACGGAAACAACCGGTCCTGGGTGCATGGGCCGGCAGGCGGGACGGGAAAGGTGTGATCCGGTTCACGGTCTGGGCATCCGGTTGTGAAAATGTCCTTCTGACAGTGAACGCGGTAACCGATAATGACCCTGAAATGATACAACAAAAACCGGAATCAGCCGGTTCGCCGTTCATGGAGACCGATCCGTCGTGAAAGTCGCCCCGGCAAGACCTTGCAGTGTCTTCTGCGCCGCCCTGTTCCTGGCTGCCTGTTCCGGTGGCGGGACACCCGATACCACCGCCCCTGCCGTGGTGTCGTACACGCCCGCGGCCAG
>JALVBM010000367.1 GCA_027010665.1 Chromatiales bacterium | reverse complement strand
TGAAATATTCGGGCTGATATGTTTTGACCTGTCAACCTTTTGATACCAAAAGATTTTGTATTTCTACTCCAAGCACGTTGGCTCAGGATACGCCAGACAGATTGCGACAGTGGCTCATGCTGATATACGTGGATTGGTTACCACCTGACTTCACTACGTCGCGGAGCTGGCCTTTCTCTAGTAGCAGGGATCATCGATGAGGAAACGCCCTTTTGGGATTATCCCTCCCGACGCCGGTTTAGCCCGGTCAAGGATTCTCCACACCGGCCCGGCATACCCTGAGTCAACGTGCCTGTCATACCTCCTGTTCGGTTATTTGTCGACGGGGCTGAGGGACAGCATCATCTACTGCGTTACCGGTTTCATTTTCGCCATCTCCTGGCAAACAATGTCCCAGATGAATCCAACCAGCTCACGGGCAATGGCCACGCACACCTGCTTGGTGTTTTTGCCAGCCTGAATGAGCGTGCGGTAACGTCCACACAGCCGCCTCTGGGCCTTCCAGCCAATGGCCTTGGCCTGCGCCGGCGCAGCCGCCGCCTTGCGCTTCAAGTGGGGCGTCTGGCGCGCCGGAAAACGGTAGCTCCAGGCCGATTCCACCAGGGCGCGACGGGCATGGCCGTTGCCGGTACGTGTGATCGCCCCCTGGCGTCGACGCCCTCCCGAGCTGTGCTCCCTCGGCACCAGACCCAGATAGGCCATCAATTGCCGCGGCGACTGGAAACGGCTGATATCGCCCAGCTCCGCCAACAAGGTCATCGCCGAGAGCTTGTCTATCCCGCGCAAGGCCGTCAGCGCATCGACGACCGGCGCCAGCCGCCACTGGGGCAGAACCCGCATCATCTGCGCCGTCATCGCCGCAACCCGTGCCTGGGCGGCCTTGACCGCGTCAATGTACTCCTGCAGCACCACCTGTTGCCAGTCGTGGGCAAACTTGAGCCCTTCCAACCAATTGAAATGCGTCATCGTCCAGCGCGCCTTGTTCGATGGCCAGTGATGCCCATGACGCAGCACAAAGGCGTTCAACTGCTGGCGGGCCTTGTGCTCCTGGCTCTTCATATCTCCACGGGCCCGGCACAGGTCCCGCATCGCTTCCTGTTCCTCATCCGGAATCCAGATGCCCGTCAGCTCCCCTGCCCGTAACAGGCCCGCCAGTTTCAATGCATCCCGCCGGTCGGTCTTGATCCGCTCACCCGCACGCTGCGGAATCCGTGAGGGCGCCACCACCTCGCAGTCACACCCCCGCGCCACAAGCTGGCGGTACAAACCATAACCACAGGGTCCGGCCTCATAGCAGAACAACAGCACACCTCCCCCGCAAGCCGCAAGCAAACGCCCAATCAGCTTGTCCACCGCCTTGCGGCTGTGCTTGATCTCGCCCCAATACTCCGGCTCATCCCGCCCAGACCAGGCTACCGCAACAGCGATCGTATCCTTGTGCACGTCCAGCCCAACATACGCCGCATAGCGTGCCTCACAACGGCTCGCCTGCTCCCGCTGCGCTTGCCGAACACTCTCCAAAGCAGATGCCGTCTCTATCCGTACCTCTTTTGCGTTAAACTCTGTCATGACCTGCCCTCCTCAATGTGGCTCTGTGTCGGGATTGATTTCCCATCCCCAACATAACCCACGAGCGTTGAGGATGGGCAGGTCAAAACATGATGTCTAGGAGTCTGTCGAGTTAGGGCAAATCTACTGCGGCGGCGGGAAAACGGATGGACTTCCCTCGGACCGGCTATCGGGCTATGCTGATGCCCGGTTTCACGAGGAGTTGCACATGCCCCTGCTCACACTCACCACCAATATCACGCTGGACGCCGAGCACCGCCAGGCCTTTGCCCGCCACGCTTCGCGCGAGGTGGCCAGCCTGCTGGGCAAGGCGGAAAACTACGTCATGGTCCAGGTCAGCGATGGCGCCTGCCTGTTGTTCGCCGGCAGCGAACAAGCCGCCGCCCTGCTGGAACTCAAGAGCCTGGGCCTGCCCGAACAACGCAGCGGTGAATTCTCCGCCGCCCTGTGCCGCCTGGTACAGGAGCAGCTGGGCATAGACCCGGCGCGCATCTATATCGAGTTCAGCAGCCCGCCACGGCATCTGTGGGGCTGGAACGGCAAGACCTTCTGAGGCTCACAAACGGCGCAACACCTGCAACGGCGGCTGCCGGGTGACCGCGCGGCTACCCCACAGACCCGCCAGGCCAACGCCCAGCCCTCCGCTCACGGCCCCCGCGAGCAATGCCGCCAGGTTGAACTGGTAGGGCATGGAAAACACCTTCAGCGCCAGCAACCAGGCCAGGCCATTGGCCAGCAGCGCGCCCAGGATGC
>JALVBM010000366.1 GCA_027010665.1 Chromatiales bacterium | reverse complement strand
TCGGCCTGGAAGCGGATGCCGACCGCGCGCGGGTAGATGGTCATGTAGCGGAAGTTGCGGGTGATGGCGTGCTCGCCGTAGCGGGTGACCACCACGAAGGACGGATCGGGGATGCCCAGCATCTGGGTGCTGGGATCGACGATGATGCCCTTCACGAAGTCCACGTGGATGGCCTTGGCCAGATCGTCGAGACCCCGCAGGGCGCCCGGATCGTGCAGCCACAGCAGGTTGCCGCCCTGGTCGAGATAGTCGCGGATCAGCTTCACCTCGCCCGGCAGGTAGTCGGTCTGCGGGCCGGCGATCACCAGCACGGCGGTATCGTCCGGGATTTTCGGTGACTGGTTCAGATCCAGCGTTTCGGCCTTGATGCCCTTGCTCTCGAGAAAGCCGATGAATCTGCCGTAGTCATGGTTGGCGCGGCCCTTCGGATCGCGTTCGCCATGGCCCTGCAGGAATACCAGCTTGCGCTCGCCGCTGCGCAGCAGGCGCTGCAGGGTGTTGGTGAGGGTTTCCTCATTGGCGCGGGTGACGTGCTCGCTGCGGTTGCCGTAGCTGACGATGAGTTCGCCGTCCACGGTCACCTGCAACTGGCGCACCTTGTCGGGCTCGGTGTCGGGATCGATGAATTCCAGCTTGATGTCGGGCTTGACCGCCTGATAGCGGGCAATGAGTTCCTCGATGCGCCGCCGGGTGGGGGCCAGATCGGTGTTGCGGGCCACGGCGACGATGGTGACGGGGTCGGGGATGCGCCTGAGCAGTTCGACGCTGGCCGGCGAGAGCGTATTGCGGCCGTTGGCGGTCCAGTCCGCTTCGAAATCGTAGCGGTGGGAGATCCAGGCCAGCAGGCCGATCACGGCCAGGAACAGGATCAGGAACAGGCCGCTCTGCAGGCGGTATTGCCAGCGCGTCTTGGGCGTGATTTCCATGGCGTTCTCAGTGTTGCAGTCGGTCGGCGTCCAGGCGGCGGATGCCCAGGACCAGGAACACGGTGGTGAACAGCAGGTAGTAGGCCACGTCGGCGGTGCTGAACACGCCGCGGGCGAAGGCCTCGAAATGGCGCAGCAGCGACAGGTAGGTGAGCAGGCCCGAGGCCTCGGCGTTGCCCACCTTGTCGCCGGCCCAGTCGATGATCCACAGCAGCAGCAGGGCGCCGAAGCTGCTCACCGCCGCCACCGTTGGCTGTACGGTCAGCGACGACAGGTACAGGCCCAGCGCCGCGAAGCTCGACACCAGCAGCAGCACGCCGAGCACGATGGCCGCGAAGTGGCCCATGTCCAGCGTGCCGGCGGTCAGCAGCGACAACGGCATGAGGGTGATGAGCGCGGTCAGCACCAGGAAGAAGGCGACCACGCCCACGTACTTGCCGAGAATGATCTCGCTCATGGACACCGGCGCGGAGAACAGCAGGGCGATGGAGCGGTTGCGCCGCTCCTCGCTGATCAGGCGCATGGTCATCAGCGGCACCACCATCATGAAGATGAAGCCGGCGCTGCCGTACAGCGGCGCGACGATGAGCTGGGTGGCGCCGGGCGCGTTGTCCATGAGGGCGAGCTGGGGCTGGATCTGGATGAAGTCCTGCACGTGGGCCAGGAACAGGTAGGCAAGGATGAACTGCACCACCGCCAGCACCGACCAGGCCAGCGGCGAGAGGAACAGGCTGCGCAGTTCCCGCAGGGCCAGGGTTCCGATCATGCGGCGTCCTCCACGGCGTGTTCCGTACTGGTGATTTCGATGAAGATCTGTTCGAGGGACTTGTGTTCCGGTGTCAGCTCGCGCAGGCCCCAGCCGCGGGTGACGGCGGTCTCGGCCACGCGCGGCGCGGGGCTCTCGCCGGGGGCGTGATGCAGACGGAAGCGGCCGTCGGCGAGTTCCTCGACCCGTTCGACACCTTCGATGGCCGCCAGCTCGTCGGCCGCCGGCGGGTGATCGAAGGCGACGACGAGGGTGGTGGTGTCCATGCGCCGGTTGAGGTTCTCGATGCTGTCGCTGAACACCAGCCGGCCCTGATTGATGATCTGTACCCGCGAGCAGGTCATCTGCACCTCGGGCAGGATGTGGGTGGAGAGAATCACCCCGTGTTCCGTGCCGAGATCGCGGATCAGATCCCGGATCTCGCGGATCTGGATGGGATCGAGGCCCACGGTCGGTTCGTCGAGCACCACCACCGCCGGCGTATGGATGATGGCCTGGGCGATGCCCACCCGCTGCTGGTAGCCCTTGGACAGGTTGGCGATGAGACGCCGGCCGACGGCTTCGAGGCCGCAACGTTCCTTGGCCCGGCGCACGGCGGCGTCCACCTTGTCGCGCCGGATGCGGTTGAGGCGGGCGCAGAAGCGCAGGTATTCGTCCACGGTCAGTTCGCGGTACAGGGGCGGCTGCTCGGGCAGGTAGCCGATTTCGGCCTTGGCGGCCTTCGGCTGCTCGAGCAGATCGATGCCGTTGATGGTGATGCGGCCCTCGGTCGGCGCCAGGTTGCCGGTGATGATCTGCATGGTGGTGGACTTGCCCGCGCCGTTGGGGCCGAGGAAGCCCAGCACTTCGCCCTTCTGCAGCGCGAAGCTCACGTCCTGGACCGCAAGCAGATGACCGTAGGCGCGGGAGAGATGTTGTACACTTACCAGAGGGCTATCCATCATTGGCGTCCTGTGCTCCGGAAAGTTGCAGGCAGGTGGCGACCGGGTCCGGGTGGTCGCCGCCGGGAATTATATGAATTATCCATTGTGTGACAAGTACGGGTTCGACGAAATCGGACGCCGACGCCGCATCGAACTGCTGGGACTGCATCGCAGCGATCACCGGCTCGTGGGCCAGTTGCACGCGCAGGTTATCACACCCGCCGGTGCGCGCATCATCGACGACTTCTACGACTATCTTTTGTCGCGACCCGAGACGGCCCTGTTTCTCGACGGCGGCCGCAAGGTGCCACAACTCAAGGTCACCCATGCCGACTATCTCGACACCCTCGGCATCGGCTTCGACAGCGCCGAGTATTTCGAGAACCGCCTGCGGGTCGGCATGGCCCATGCGCGCATCGGCCTGCCCCTGAGCCTGTATCTGGCGGCCTACCGGCTGCTCGAGGATCTGATCCTCGATCGGTTCTCGCCCGAACTGTTCCGCATTCCGGAAGAAGGCATGGCCCTGGTGCGCCTGCTCGGGCGCATCATCAAGCTGGACATCAGCCTGGCCATCGAGATCTACCACCAGTCACAGATTCAGGATCTGATCCGCTCGGTGCATTCGCTGGCGGACGAAAAGGAAGAACTGTCGCAGCAGATTCGTACCGATTCGCTGACCGAGGTTTCCAGCCGGCGTCATCTCGAGGAAGTGCTGGCCCGGGAAATCCGTCACGCCCGGCAGCAGGCGCGTCCGCTGTCGGTGGCCATCGCCGATCTCGATCACTTCAAGCGCATCAACGACGAGTACGGGCACCTGATCGGCGATCAGGTCCTGCGCGAGGTCGGCCACCGGCTGGGCGCCGCGGTACGCGACGGGGACACCGTTGGCCGCTATGGCGGCGAGGAGTTTCTGGTCATCCTTCCTTCCAGCAGTCCCGACGTTGCCGCACAGGTGGGCGAGCGGATCCGCGAAAAACTGGCGGGCGAACCCGTCTCGCTTGCCGGTCAGACCATCCCCCTGACCATCAGCGTGGGGGTTGCGAGCCTGCTCGACAACGACGATGCCGAATCCCTGCTGGAGCGGGCCGACGAAGCCCTGTATGCCGCCAAGCAGGGTGGACGGAACCGGGTCGTATCGCTGTGATCACCCTGCTGGGCATCGACACCGGTGGCACGTTCACCGACTTCGTCCTGTATCGCGACGGTGAGCTGCGCACCCACAAGGTGTTGTCCACGCCGGCCGCCCCCGAGCAGGCCATTCTCCAGGGTCTGGGCGAACTCGGCCTGCTGGAGGCAGACGATCTGCGCATCGTGCACGGCTCCACCGTGGCCACCAACGCCGTGCTCGAGGGCAAGGGCGTGCGTTGCGTGTTCGTTACCAACCGGGGTCTGCGGGATCTGCTCACCATCGGCCGCCAGACCCGGCGGGAACTGTACGAACTGCAGCCGGAACCGATGCCGCCGCCGGTGCCCCGCGACGACTGCCTCGAGACCGGCGGGCGTCTCGGCCCCGATGGCGACGTCCTCGAGGATCTGACCGGGGCGGATTTGCAGGCCCTGGGCGAGGCCATCGCCGAACGGGCGCCGGCGGCCGTGGCCATCGATCTGCTCTATGCCTGGCAGGACGAACGCTTCGAACGCCGGATCGCCGACTTCCTGGCCGAGCGTTTCGGTACGGATCTCTTCGTCTCCCGCTCCTCGGCGGTGTTGCCCGAGTTTCGCGAATACGAACGGGGCATGGCCACCTGGCTCAACAGTTACGTGGGACCGCTGGTGGAAGGCTACCTGCGGCGACTGCGGGCCGGCGCCGGGCGAGCGCAAATCGCCGTGATGCAGAGTGCCGGCGGCACCATCGATGCGGCCCAGGCCGGTCGCCAGGCGGTGCGCATGCTGCTCTCGGGGCCGGCCGGAGGGCTGGCGGCGGCCCGCTTCCTCGGCGAACTGACCGGACGGCCGAAGCTGCTGACCTTCGACATGGGCGGAACGTCCACCGACGTGGCGCTGGTGGAAGGCGAGATCCGGCTGACCACCGAAGGCCGCATCGCCGGCTGGCCGGTGGCCGTGCCCATGGTGGACATGCACACCATCGGCGCCGGCGGCGGCTCCATCGCCTACGTCGATGCCGGCGGCCTGCTGCAGGTGGGGCCCGAGTCGGCTGGCGCCGATCCGGGCCCGGCCTGTTACGGACGCGGCGGCACCCGGCCCACGGTCACCGACGCCAACCTGCTGCTCGGCCGGCTGCGTCCCGACGCCTTTCTCGGCGGCGGCATGCGCCTGGATGTGACCGCCGCCCGCACCGCCATGGCCCCCCTGGCCGACGCGCTGGACATGACACCGCTGCAGGTGGCCGAGGGCGTCGTGCGCATCGCCAACGAACACATGGCCCATGCCCTGCGGGTCATCTCCGTGCAGCGGGGCATCGATCCGCGGGATCACACCCTGGTCTCCTTCGGCGGGGCCGGCGGCCTGCACGTGTGCGCGCTGGCCGAAGCGCTGGGCATGCGCCGGGCGATGGTGCCGATCCACGCCGGCGTGCTCTCCGCCCTGGGCATGCTGGTGGCGCCGCGGGCGCGGGAGCTGTCGCGCAGCCACATCGCACATCTGGCCTCGGCGGGCGAGGCGGAGCTGGACGCGCTGTTCGCCGAACTGGAAGCCGACGGCCGGGCCCAGTTGCAGGCCGAGGGCGTGGAACCCGGGCGCATCGGGATCACCCGCACGGTCGATCTGCGCTATGCGGGCCAGTCCTGGACGCTGAACGTCCCCTGGCAGGGCATCGCAGGCAGCGAGGCCGCCTTCCACCAACGCCACGCCGCCCGCTTCGGCCATCGCCTCGACCGCCCGGTGGAACTGGTCAACCTGCGCGTCTCCCTGAAGAGCCGGCACACCCCGCCAACCCTGCCGACCCGCCCCCCTGGCCCGCCCGCCACACCAAAGGAACACGTGACCCTCACCGGCTACGACACGGCGATCCCCGTCTGGCAACGGGACACTCTCCCCCCCGGCCAGCCCGTCACCGGCCCCGCCATCATCGTCGAAACCGTCGCCACCACCTGGCTGGCGCCGGGGTGGAGGGGGGAGATGGATGAATATGGAAATCTGGGATTGATCAGGGACTAGGAACTAGGGACTGGGAACTAGGAAAAGCATGAGTGGTGGGGCACATATTGATGAATTGCCAGGCCTGGGGTGCGGAACAACAAGCCTTTCGTCACCATTCAATCGAAGACGATCCCCTAACGATTTTCCTAGTTCCCAGTCCCTAGTTCCTAGTTCCTCACTATTCCGGACTGTACTTGGTATCAATCGCCATGATGTGCGTATTGATCCACAGGCTCAGAAAGGCCATGAAGTCCTCGGGCAGCACGTTCTGGTCACTGTTGCGGAAGGCTTCGGTGTGGCTGGTGAAGTCCTTCAGCAGGTTGGCGTGGAGTTGCCGGTGGGCCTCGAGGCCGGGGAAGTTCTGCTCGGCCATCATGGCTTCCTCGTCGCGGAAGTGTTCGATGACGAAGTTGCCGAGTTCGTCCACGGCGGCGAGGATGTCCTCACGGGGGGCACCGGCGGCGTTCTTCTCGTACACTACTTCCATCAGGTCGATCAGGTGCTTGTGCTGATCGTTCATCGCCTCGACGCCGACGTCGAGATCCTCGTCCCATACGAAATAGGCCATGAGTCGCTCCCTGGATGTGCAGCCCGGCGGGCTGGTATATGCCGAATGTCATATCGGGTATCGGCAGGGAACGTCACGGCTTGAGCCCCGGAGTGTGACCGGGTTCACACTGTGTTCTCAGTTCAGCAGGCCGGCCGTTTCGCCGGCCGAATCGATGGCCTGAAGATAGGTCTGGTTCAGCAGTTCGGGGTCCAAGGCACTGTCGGCCACGCGGGACCAGTCGGCGGTATCGTAGGCAATCACCGTGGTCAGCACCCCGCCCAGTTCGCCCCGGCCGTCGCGCAGGGCGTCGGCCAGCTCGGCGGACAGGGGCAGATCGTCGAGCAGTTCGGTCATCGGCCGATCCAGCAGGGCGTCGAGCACCGAGAACAGGCCGGCGGTATAGCCGGCATCCGGGTCCAGCCCCCGGGCCTCGCACAGCCGGGCGGTCATGTGCGCGCGGATCAGGGCGGTCATCAGCAGTTCCGGCGGCTTTTCGCCCAGCCCGGCCATGGCCAGCAGGGAGGTGATCTGACACAGGATCCGTCGGCCGAGCAGGGTGATGGCCTGGCGGATGGAATCGATTTCCCGGTTCAGACCGAAGCGGGCGGAGTTGATGTAGCGCAGCAGGCGCCAGGAGAGGCCGACATCCTGCCGGATCAAATCCTCCAGCTCGCCGTCGGTGATGTCCGGATCCTGCACGGCGGCCAGCAGTTGCAGCACCGCCATCTGGTTGGCCGGCATGCGCCGGCCCTCGACCACGTTGGGGCGGGCATAGAAGTAGCCCTGGAAATAGTCGAAGCCCAGCTCCATGCACAGGGCATGCTGCCTGGCGTTCTCCACTTTCTCGGCCAGCAGCCGGACGGGATAGCGGCGCAGGGTGGCGACGTGTTCGCGCAGATCCCCGGTGTCCAGCGCCAGCAGATCGATCTTCACGATGTCGGCCCTTTCCACCAGGGGCGCCAGTGCCGGCCGGTAGAGAAAGTCGTCCAGGGCGATGGTGTAGCCCAGCCCGGCCAGACGTTCCACGGCGGCGACGACCTCGGCGGTCGGCTCGATGTCCTCGAGGATCTCCAGCACCACCCGCTCGGTCATCTCGGGCAGGGGGCGATCCCCGATCAGGAAGCGCCGGGTGAGATTGATGAAGGCCAGACGATCGCCCACCAGGCGGTCCAGCCCGATCTCGGTCAGGGCGTTGAGCATGACCTGGGTGGTGGCCAGATCCCCGTCGGCAAAACCGGCCTGATTGGCCTCGCCGCCCCGCCACAGGAGTTCGTAGGCGAAGACCCGGTTCTGGCGATCGAAGATGGGCTGGCGCCCGATGAAGACGTTGGCCATGGCCGCTCCCTGCGGATGGGGGTACAGGGAGATCTATCGGCGCGGGTCTTCCCGACTTGACGGGCCGGGCGGAAATTCCGGGCAACAAAAAACCCGCCGTGGCGGGTTTTTTGCCGGATCCGTTGTGGACAGGGGCCTACTTGATCTTGGCTTCCTTGTAGATCACGTGCTTGCGAACCACCGGATCGTACTTTTTGATTTCCATTTTCTCCGGCATGGTGCGCTTGTTCTTGGTGGTGGTGTAGAAGTGGCCGGTTCCGGCACTCGAGACGAGCTTGATCTTTTCACGCATGACGATTCTCCCTTACACCTTCTCGCCGCGGGCGCGCAGCTCGGCCAGCACCGCGTCGATGCCCTTCTTGTCGATGATGCGCATGCCCTTGCTGGAGACGCGCAGCTTCACCCAGCGCTGCTCGGACTCGACCCAGAAACGGTGGCTGTGCAGGTTCGGCAGGAAACGGCGGCGCGTCTTGTTGTGGGCATGGGACACGTTGTTGCCGGTCATCGGCCGCTTGCCGGTCACTTGACAGACTCTCGACATTGGTACGTTCTCCAGAACAGAAAAAATGCCCTGCGGGCGAAAAAGAGGGCGAATGTTACTGAAACGAGGGCAAGGTTACAAGGCCATGGGCGCCGGATCGTGCCAAATCATGACCATATTCATTGTGGGTCTATACAGGCTTCCCGCCCGGACCGTTCTCTTCTATCTTCTCTGGCCTGATCCGCATCTTCAATCACAAGGACGTGAACCATGCCCATTACCGACTGGCCAGCCGACGAACGGCCGCGCGAGAAACTCCTGCAACGGGGCGCCGGCGCCCTCTCCGATGCCGAACTGCTGGCCATCTTCCTGCGCACCGGCATCCCGGGACGCACCGCCGTGGATCTGGCCCGGGACATCCTCGCCCACTTCGGGGGCCTGCGCGGCCTGCTGGGGGCCGAGCGGCGGGCCTTCTGCGCCCGCCCCGGACTCGGCGCCGCCAAGTACGCCCAGCTCCAGGCGGCGCTGGAACTGGCCCGCCGGCATCTGGACGCCACCCTGGCCCGCGGCGACGCCCTGACCGATCCGGCCGCCACCCGCCGCTATCTCGCCGCCCGCCTGCGGGACCATCCCCACGAGGTGTTCGCCTGCCTGTTCCTCGACAACCGCCACCGGGTGATCGCCTTCGAGGAGCTGTTCCGCGGCACCATCGACGGCGCCTCCGTTCATCCCCGGGAGGTGGTCCGCCGCGCCCTGCAACACAATGCCGCGGCCCTGATCCTGGCCCACAACCACCCCTCCGGTGTGGCCGAACCCAGCGAGGCCGACCGCCGCATCACCCGCCGTCTGCAGGACGCCCTGGCCCTGATCGACGTGCGCGTGCTCGACCACGTCGTGGTCGG
>JALVBM010000365.1 GCA_027010665.1 Chromatiales bacterium | reverse complement strand
GATGATCTTGACCTGATGGCGGGCTGCCCGTTGCAGGGTTTCGATCATCCGTTCGGCGTTGGCTTTCTGCCGGAAGCGGCAGCGGAACGGGTGGCTGACCTTGTGTCGGGCCAGCAGTTCGGCGAGGGAGCCGTCCAGGGCGCCGAGCAGGGATTCGCCCAGGGCCGGTTCCAGGGCGGAGGCGGGCAGGTTGTGTTCGCGCAGGAACAGGGCGATGCGCAGGATGCGGCCGGCGAAGTAGCCGGGCGGCATGTCGGGCATGCGGGCGGCGGAGCGGCGGATCTCTTCCAGGTTGATGCTGGCGGTGACGTATTTGACCTGCCGGCGCCGGGGCGTTTCCTGCCGGAAGATCAGCCCCTCGCGGCCTTCGGCGTTCAGTTTCAGGATGCGCTGCGCGAGTTCCGGGTAGTCGTCGGCCGTGTGGTAGCCCCAGGTCGGAACGCCGGGCAGTCCGAATTCGTCCAGCACCCGGTATTTCTCCTCGCAGGGCAGATAGTCGGCGGAATTCCAGCGGCCGATGTCGAACACGAACAGTTGCACGTCTTCCTTCACGAACGGCGGGCTGGCGTCCAGCCAGGGATTTTCGGGCCCGGCCACCTCGGCGCACAGTACCCCGTCGGGATGGGCCTCGAAGAAAGCAGGGTCGAGGAGATCCGGCAGGCGATCGGTGGTGAAGGGGCAGACGAAGCCGCCCCGGCTGAAGGCCAGCAGGCGATCCCCGACCCGGGCGATGCGCACGTTGTAGCCGTTGATCTTCTCTTCCACGTGAAAGGGGCCGTCGAGCTGCTGCCGCAGGCCCTTGCGCAGGACCAGAATTCGTCCGATGTGCGGATAGCCCGGGAGGATCCCCGCCGCGGAGCGCACCGTGCCCCGCGGGATCGGGCCCACGTCGTCGTCGGTGCGCGCCAGCGCCAGGCCGTCGTATTCGAATGTCACGACGCGGCCTTCCCTTTCGGCGCGTTCGAAGGCGGCTGCGGCAGTTTCGGGCAAATCGTTCATCGGCTCTCCGGATGCGGACAGGGCATGCCGACGGCGGGGTGACGGATGAATGCCGCCGGCCGGGTTCCGCCCGGTCGGCGGTTTTCCGGCCGGGCAGGGTGGCTTGATCCAAGGATGGGGTGCAACTATATATTCTGCAAGGAAAATCCGGCCCGAATCGGCAGGATGGCCAGACCGGGTGACGGGATGGAAGTCCCCGCCGGGGCGGCGAGAAATTGTCCACCGGGGATTGGCGGATTACACCGGCAATGGTACAATCCCGCCGAATTACAGGAGTTTATAAAAAGTGGGCCTTGCGCCCACTTTTTATTTACGGGCAGACAAACATGACCAGGGTCACGGACTCGCTGACAGAACTGGTGGCCTCGGCCGTCGAACCCCTCGGCTACGAGCTGCTCGGGGTGGAATACCTGTCCCAGGGGCGTCATTCGGTGCTGCGGGTCTATCTCGACAGCCCCGAGGGCATCACCCTGGACGACTGCGAGCGGGCCAGCCGCCAGATCAGCGCGGTTCTGGACGTGGAGGACCCCATCCACGGCCAGTATACGCTGGAGGTGTCCTCGCCGGGCGTGGACCGGCCCCTGTTCACGGCGGACCACTATCGCCGCTTCCAGGGGCAGCCGGTGAGCCTGCGGACGCGGACGCCGGTCGAGGGCCGGCGCAAGTTCACCGGCACGATCACCGGGGTCACCGACGAGACCGTGACCCTCGCCGATCTGGAGAGCGGCGAGCACCGGACGCTGGAACTGGACAACATCGAGAAGGCAAACCTGGTCCCCCAGTGGTAGGGCGGCAGGACGCCGGGGCGGAGATTCTCCGCCGCAAAGGAAAGAAACCGACAGAGGTTGCGTAATGAACAAAGAAATTCTCATGGTCGTGGAAGCCGTCTCCAACGAGAAGGGCGTCGACGAACGGGTGATTTTCGAGGCCATCGAATCGGCGCTGGCGACCGCCACCAAGAAGCGCTACGACAACGACGTGGACATCCGCGTGCAGATCGACCCGGAGACCGGCGACTACGAGACCTTCCGCCGCTGGGAAGTGGTCGAGGACGACGAGATGGAATTCCCGGAGCGCCAGATCACCCTGTCGGCCGCGCGCCTCGACAACCCCGACATCCAGCCCGGCGATTTCATCGAGGAGCAGGTGGAGTCCATCGAATTCGGCCGCATCGCCGCCCAGACCGCCAAGCAGGTCATCGTGCAGAAGGTGCGCGAGGCCGAGCGCGCCCAGGTGGTGGAAGCCTACAAGGATCGGGTCGGCGAGCTGGTGATGGGCGTGGTCAAGCGGGTCGAGCGCGGCAACGTCTATCTGGATCTGGGCAACAACGCCGATGCCATCATCCCGCGCGACGAGCTGATCCCGCGCGAATCCATCCGCCCCGGCGATCGCATCCGCGGCTACCTGAAGGAAATCAATACCGAGATGCGCGGCCCGCAGCTGATCGTCAGCCGCACCGATCCGCGCTTCCTCATCGAGCTGTTCAAGATCGAGGTGCCGGAAGTGGGCGAGGGTCTCATCGACATTCTCGCCGCCGCCCGCGATCCGGGCCTGCGCGCCAAGATCGCCGTGCGCAGCAACGAGCCGCGCATCGATCCGGTGGGCGCCTGCGTGGGCATGCGCGGTTCCCGGGTGCAGGCCGTCTCCAACGAGCTGGCCGGCGAGCGGGTGGACATCGTGCTGTGGGACGAGGATCCGGCCCAGTTCGTGATCAACGCCATGTCCCCGGCCGAGGTGGAATCCATCGTCGTGGACGAGGAGACCCACACCATGGACGTGGCCGTGGCCGAGGAGCAGCTCTCCCAGGCCATCGGCCGCGGCGGCCAGAACGTGCGCCTGGCCTCCGAGCTGACCGGCTGGAACCTCAACGTCATGTCCACCGAGGAGCTGGAAGAGAAGACCGAGGCCGAGGCCGAGAAGATCCAGCAGACCTTCATGGAAGATCTGGACGTGGACGAGGAAGTGGCCGCCATCCTGGTGCAGGAAGGTTTCACCAGCATCGACGAGATCGCCTACGTGCCGGCCGAGGAAATGCTGCAGATCGAGGAGTTCGACGAGGACATCGTCGCCGAACTGCAGCAGCGCGCCAAGGACGTGCTGCTCACCCGCGCCATCAGCAACGAGGAACACCTCACCGCGGTCGAGCCGGCCGAGGATCTGAAGAACATGGAAGGCATGGATCCGGATCTGGCCTACAAGCTGGCCTCCCACGGCGTGGTCAGCATGGAGGATCTGGCCGAGCAGTCGGTGGACGAGCTGATGGCCATCGACGAGGAACTGGATGAAGAGAAGGCCGCACAACTGATCATGAAGGCCCGCGAACCGTGGTTCGCGGAATCGGCCGAGCAGGGCGGACAGGCATAACGACACCGAGTCAGAGGGGCAGGAGAGAACACGATATGGCTGAAGTCACAGTCAAGCAATTTGCGGAAGTCGTCGGCGTGCCGGTGAATCTTCTGCTCGAGCAGCTCAAGGAAGCCGGTGTGTCGGTGACCGATCCCGATGCCACCATCTCCGAGGAAGAGAAGCTCTCGCTGCTGACCTTCCTCAAGAGCAAGCATCCGAAGAAGGAAAAGGCCGAGAAGAAGGTCACCCTCACGCGCCGCGCCGTCAACGAGGTCAAGACCAAGACCTCCCAGGGCCGCACCAAGACGGTGACCATCCAGCGGCGCAAGAAGCGCACCATCGTCAAGCCCGGCGAGGAAGCCGCGGCCGGCACCGAGGCGGAAAAGCGCGAGGCCGAAGAGGCCCGGCGCAAGCTCGAGGAACTCGAGGCCGAGCGCCGTGCCCGCGAGGAAGCCGAGGCCCGCGCCCGCGAGGAGGCCAAGCGCCTCGAGGAACAGCGCAAGGCCGAGGAAGAGGCCCGCCGCAAGGCTGCCGAGGAAGCCGCCAAGGCGCCCGCCGAAGCCCCGGCCGCGGCAGCGCCGCCGCCTCCGCCCCCGCCGGCTGCCGAGCGCGGCCGCAAGAAGGGCAAGGAGAAGGAAAAGGCGCGCGAGGAGAAGCACACCAAGTACGGCCGCAAGGAACTGCACGTGGCCAGCGACAAGGCCGGCCGCCGGCGCAAGAAGCCCCGTGGCCGCGCCGTGACCACCGCCACCTCCGGCGAACACGGTTTCCAGAAGCCCACCGCGCCCATCGTGCGCGAGGTGGCCATTCCCGAGACCATCACCGTCGGCGATCTGGCCCAGAAGATGTCGGTCAAGGCCGCCGAGGTGATCAAGGCGCTGATGAACATGGGCACCATGGTCACCATCAACCAGGTGCTGGATCAGGACACCGCCGCCATCGTGGTCGAGGAGATGGGCCACAAGGTCAAGCTTATCGAGGAAGGCGCGGTCGAGAAGGAGATCATCGAGGAGGTCGAGGCCGGCGAGGAACAGCCTCGTGCCCCGGTGGTCACCATCATGGGCCACGTCGACCACGGCAAGACCTCGCTGCTCGACTACATCCGCCAGAGCCGCGTCGCCTCCGGCGAGGCCGGCGGCATCACCCAGCACATCGGCGCCTATCACGTGAAGACCGATGCCGGGGAGATCACCTTCCTCGACACCCCGGGCCACGAGGCCTTCACCGCCATGCGCGCCCGCGGCGCCAAGGTCACCGACATCGTGGTGCTGGTGGTGGCCGCCGACGACGGCGTGATGCCCCAGACCCGCGAGGCCATCCAGCACTCGCGCGCCGCCGGCGTGCCGCTGATCGTGGCGGTCAACAAGATCGACAAGCCCGAGGCCGATCCGGATCGGGTCAAGAACGAACTCGCCCAGGAAGAAGTCATCCCCGAGGACTGGGGCGGCGACACCATCTTCGTCAACGTCTCGGCCCATACCGGGCAGGGCGTGGACGAACTGCTGGAAGCCATTCTCCTGCAGGCCGAAGTGCTGGAACTGAAGGCCCCGGTGGACGGCCCGGCGCGCGGCATCGTCATCGAGTCGCGCCTCGACAAGGGCCGCGGCCCGGTGGCCACCGTGCTGGTCCAGCGCGGCACCCTGCACAAGGGCGACATCCTGCTCGCCGGCCTCGAATACGGCCGCGTGCGCGCCATGCTCAACGAGCACATGCAGCAGCTCGACGAGGCCGGTCCCTCGATTCCGGTGGAGGTGCTGGGCCTGTCCGGCGTGCCCGCCGCCGGCGACGAGGCCACCGTGGTGCCCAACGAGCGCAAGGCCCGCGAAGTGGCCGACTACCGCCAGACCAAGGCCCGCGAACTCAAGCTGGCCCGCCAGCAGGCGGCCAAGCTGGAGAACATGTTCAGCCAGATGCAGGAAGGCGAGGTGGCCACGGTCAACATCGTGCTCAAGGCCGACGTGCAGGGCTCGGTGGAAGCCATCTCCGACGCGCTCACCAAGCTCTCCACCGACGAGGTGAAGGTCAAGATCGTCTCCAGCGGCGTGGGCGGCATCACCGAGTCCGACGCCAACCTGGCGGTGGCCTCCAACGCCATCCTGGTGGGCTTCAACGTGCGCGCCGACTCGGTGGCCAAGCGCATCATCGACGAGGAAGACGTGGATCTGCACTACTACAGCGTGATCTACGATCTCATCGACGACGTGAAGAAGGCCATGTCCGGCCTGCTCTCGCCCGAGACCAAGGAAGAGATCATCGGCCTGGCCGAAGTGCGCGACGTGTTCCGCTCGCCCAAGATCGGCGCCATCGCCGGCTGCATGGTGGTGGAAGGCGTGGTCAAGCGCAACAACCCCATCCGCGTGCTGCGCGACAACGTGGTGATCTTCGAAGGCGAGCTGGAATCGCTGCGCCGCTTCAAGGAAGACGTCAACGAGGTCAAGCAGGGCATGGAGTGCGGCATCGGCGTGAAGAACTACAACGACGTGAAGGTCGGCGACCAGATCGAAGTCTACGAACGGGTCCAGGTCGCCCGCGAGATCTGATCCGCGATCATGCCCAGGGACTTCAGTCGCACCCGCCGGGTCGGGGAACAGATGCAGCGCGAACTCGCCGAGCTGCTGCAGCGCGAGGTGCGCGATCCGCGCCTGTCCGCGGTCACCATCTCCGGCGTGGACGTCACCCGCGATCTCTCCCTGGCCAAGGTCTACTACACGGTGATGCCCGAACAGCTCACGGTGGAGGCGGCGCAAAAGGCCCTGGAGAAGGCGTCGGGCTTCCTGCGCCATGCTCTCGGCGAGCGCATGATCATCCGCAACGTCCCGCAGTTGCGCTTCATCTACGACGAAACCCTGGTCAAGGGCACCGAACTGGCCAACCTCATCGATCAGGCGGTGGCCGCCGATCGCAAGAAACATCAGGATTCAGACTAACGTGGCACGCAGACGAAACCGGGGCCGTAACGTCAACGGCATCCTGTTGCTCGACAAACCCCTGGGCGTGACGTCCAACGCCGCCCTGCAGCAGGTCAAGCGCCTGTACCGGGCGGCCAAGGCCGGCCACACGGGCAATCTCGACCCGCTGGCCACCGGCCTTCTGCCCATCTGCTTCGGCGAGGCGACCAAGATCTCCAGCTTCCTGCTCGACTCCGACAAGCGCTACGTCGGCACCATCAAGCTGGGCGTGATCACCCGCACCGCCGACGCCGAGGGCGAGGTGCTGGAGACCCGCCCGGTGGGCGACTACAGCGAAGCGCAGATCCGCGAGGTACTGGATCGCTTCACTGGCGAGATCGAACAGGTGCCGCCCATGCACTCGGCGGTGAAGGTCAACGGCACGCCGCTGTACAAGCTGGCCCACAAGGGCCTGGAGATCGAGCGCAAGCCGCGCACGGTCACCATCCACAGCATCGAACTGCTGCGCCATGAGGGCGACGAGCTGGAAATCGAGATCCACTGCTCCAAGGGCACCTATGTCCGCACCCTGGCCGAGGAAATCGGCGAGGCCCTGGGCTGCGGCGGGCATTTGAGCGCCCTGCGCCGCACCGCCTCCGGCCCCTTTACCCTGGACGAGGCGGTGACCATGGCGCAGATCGAGGCCGCAGCGGAGGAGGGCAACGCCGCCCTCGATGCCCTGCTGCTGCCCATCGAGCGGGCCCTGGACGACTGGCCGGCGGTGAACCTCACCGACAACTCGGCCTATTACGTCCAGCAGGGCCAGCCGGTGCTGGTGCCCCAGGCGCCCACCTCCGGCTGGGTGCGCCTGCACCGGCCCGACGGGGGCTTCCTCGGCGTGGGCCACATCCTCGACGACGGCCGGGTGGCGCCGAAACGGCTCATCAAGGCCGGCTGAAAACCGGGGGAAACGCGGCGGAATTTCTTGTCTGCGCGGTGTCGCGCAGGTAGAATACGCGCTTTCCGAAATTGGTCGAATTTTTTACAGATTACAGGAGCTTGCGAATGGCCATCAGTGCCGAACAAAAGGCCGCTATCGTCAACGAATACGCCCGCGGCAAGGGCGACACCGGTTCGCCGGAAGTCCAGGTTGCCCTGCTGTCCGCCCGGATCAACGATCTGTCCGGACACTTCAAGGAACACATCCACGATCATCATTCCCGCCAGGGTCTGCTGCGCATGGTAAGCCAGCGTCGTAAGCTGCTGGATTACCTGAAGAAAAAGGATCTGGATCGCTATCGCGAACTGATCACCCGTCTGGGCCTGCGCAAGTAACGCGCACCCCAACACCTTTTTTATATCGCCAGCAAACCGAGGAATGTCATGCCGACCCCTGTGAAGAAAGAATTTCAATACGGCGCCCACGCCGTCACCCTGGAAACCGGCGAAATCGCCCGACAGGCCACAGGAGCCGTCATGACCCGGATGGGCGACACGGTCGTCCTCGCCACCGTGGTGGCCGACAAGAAGGCCGCGGAAGGCCGCGACTTCTTCCCCCTCACGGTCGACTACCAGGAGAAGACCTACGCCGCCGGCAAGATCCCCGGTGGCTTCCTGAAGCGGGAAGGGCGCCCGTCCGAGCACGAGACCCTCACCTCCCGCCTCATCGACCGGCCCGTGCGCCCGCTGTTCCCCGAAGGCTTCACCAACGAAGTCCAGATCATCGCCACCGTGCTGTCGATGGATCCGGACGTCAGCCCCGATATCGTGGCCATGATCGGCGTCTCCGCCGCCCTGTCCATCGCCGGCCTGCCCTTCAACGGCCCCATCGGCGCCGCCCGGGTCGGCTACATCGACGGCGAATACGTCCTCAACCCGTCCTCGGCCAAGGTCAAGGAATCGGATCTGGACCTGGTCGTCGCCGGCACCGAGAACGCCGTGCTGATGGTCGAATCGGAAGCCAAGCTGCTGTCCGAGGAAGTGATGCTCGGCGCCGTCATGTTCGGCCACGAGCAGCAGCAGGTCGTGATCCAGGCCATCAAGGAATTCGCCGCCGAAGTGGGTACCGAGCCCATGGAGTGGACCCCGCCGGAGCCGAACGTCGAGCTGGAAAAGGCCGTGGCCGAGATCGGCGAGGCCGCCTTCAAGGAAGCCTACACCATCCGCGAGAAGCAGCCGCGCTACAACCGCCTCGGCGAGATCCGCAGCGAGATCCTCGAAAAGCTCGCCGGCGAGGAAGGCCCCTACAGCGAAGAGGAAGTGCGCGGCGCCATCGAGAAGCTCGAAAAGAAGGTCGTGCGCGGCAAGATCCTCAACGGCGAGCCCCGCATCGACGGCCGCGACACCCGTACCGTGCGCCCCATCACCGTCAAGGTCGGCGTGCTGCCCCGCACCCACGGCTCGGCCCTGTTCACCCGCGGCGAGACCCAGGCCCTGGTCACCGCCACCCTCGGCACCGAGCGCGAAGCCCAGATCATCGACGCGTTGGAGGGCACCTACCGTGAGCCCTTCATGCTGCAGTACAACTTCCCGCCCTTCTGCGTGGGCGAGACCGGCCGCGTCGGCAGCCCCAAGCGCCGCGAAATCGGCCACGGCCGCCTGGCCAAGCGCGGCGTGCTCGGCGTCATGCCCAGCCCCGAGGAATTCCCGTACACCATCCGCGTGGTCTCCGAGATCACCGAGTCCAACGGTTCCAGCTCCATGGCCTCCGTCTGCGGCACCAGCCTCGCCCTGATGGACGCCGGCGTGCCCCTCAAGGCCCCGGTGGC
>JALVBM010000364.1 GCA_027010665.1 Chromatiales bacterium | reverse complement strand
AACCGGTGCAGGCGGGCAAGGAGACACTCAAGCGCCTGGCCGAGGGGGATCTGACCCGCATCATGGAAGGCGACTTCCAGGGCGAGTTCGCCGAACTGCAGGATGCCATCAACAGCTCCATCAACACCCTCAAGGGCATGGTGGGACAGATCGTCACCGCCTCCGGCAGCATCACCGCCGGTGCCGGCGAAATTGCCCGCGGCAACCAGGATCTGAGCCAGCGCACCGAGGAACAGGCCTCCAGCCTGGAAGAGACCGCCTCGAGCATGGAGCAGATGACCTCCACCGTGCGCCAGAACGCCGACAACGCCCGCCAGGCCAACCAGCTGGCGGCCGCGGCCAGCGAGCAGGCCAGCAAGGGGGGCGAGGTGGTCAACAAGGCGGTCGAGGCCATGGCCGACATCAACCAGTCCAGCCGCAAGATCGCCGACATCATCGGCGTCATCGACGAGATCGCCTTCCAGACCAACCTGCTGGCGCTCAATGCCGCCGTCGAGGCGGCCCGGGCCGGCGAGCAGGGCCGGGGCTTCGCGGTGGTGGCCGGCGAGGTGCGCAATCTCGCCCAGCGTTCCGCCGGCGCCGCCAAGGAAATCAAGGCGCTGATTTCCGACAGCGTGGACAAGGTGGAAGAGGGCTCCAAGCTGGTGGACGAGTCGGGCCGGACCCTCAACGAGATCGTCGAGGCGGTGCGCAAGGTCAGCGACATCATCGCCGAGATCGCCGCGGCCAGCCAGGAACAGTCCAGCGGCATCGAGGAGGTCAACAAGGCCGTCTCGCAGATGGACGAGATGACCCAGCAGAACGCCGCCCTGGTGGAAGAGGCGGCTTCGGCCAGCGAATCCATGGAGGAGCAGGCGCGGCATCTCATGGAGCTGGTGCGTTTCTTCAACACCGGCGACGAAGGCTTCGAGGCCCCGCCGCGCGCGCCATCGCGGCCCGAGCCGGCGGCGGAGTCCCGCAACGTCACCCCGCCGCCGAGCCGCCCGGCCAATCGCGCCGCGCCGGTCGAGGACGACGACGAGTGGGAAGAGTTCTAGATGACCGGCGCCGTCGCCCGCACGGCCACCGGACGCGAGCGGGAATTCGAACTGGGTGATGCCGAGTTCGAGACCATTCGCCGCCTGGTGGGTGAGCGCACCGGCATCGTGCTCAGCGATGCCAAGCGCGACATGGTCTACGGCCGGCTGGCCCGCCGGCTGCGGGCTCTCGGCCTGCGCAGTTTCCGGGACTATCTCGAACACCTGCAGGCGGGCGATGCCGGAGAGATGGTGGCCTTCACCAATGCCCTGACCACCAATCTCACCGCCTTCTTTCGCGAGCCGCATCATTTCGAATACCTGCAGCAGACCCTGCTGCCGGCGCTGCTGCAACACAAGCAGGGCAACCGGCGCCTGCGGATCTGGTCCGCCGGCTGTTCCACCGGCGAGGAACCCTATTCCATCGCCATGGTCGTGCGCGAGACGGTGCCCGAGGACTGGGACGTGAAAATCCTCGCCACCGATCTCGACAGCGACGTGGTGCGCCATGCCCGGGAAGGGATCTACCGCGCGGAACGGGTCGAGGGCCTCAGCCGGGAACGGTTGCGCCGCTGGGTGCGGCGGGGCAGGGGCGACAAGGCCGGCCTGGTGCGCATGGCCCCGGCCCTGCGTCAGCTCGTCACCTTCAAGACCCTCAACCTGATGGAGCCGTGGCCCATGCGCGGCCCGTTCGATTTCATCTTCTGCCGCAATGTGGTGATCTACTTCAGCAAGGATACCCAGCGGGTGCTGTTCGATCGTTTCGCCGATCTGCTGCCGGCCGATGGCCACCTGTTCATCGGCCATTCCGAGTCCCTGCACCGGGTGACCGATCGCTTCCGCCTGCTGGGGCAGACCATCTACCGGAAGGTGAAGTGAGATGGCGGCCCAACCGGCCAGTGTGGGACCGCCGCGTGCCCTGCGCGGCTTCGAGCACATCAACCGCTACTGGGACAAGCTGCACGGCCTGTATGCGGCCAAGATCCTGCCCGGCCAGTTCTACGTGACCCTGCACGACGAGGCCATCGTCACCGTGCTCGGTTCCTGCATCGCGGCCTGCATTCGCGACCGGGTGTTCGGTGTTGGCGGCATGAACCATTTCATGCTGCCGGACGACGGTCGCAATGGCGAACGCCTGCTGCAACCGGGCAGCCTGGCCACCCGTTACGGCAACCATGCCATGGAACAGCTCATCAACGAGATCCTGAAGGCCGGCGGGCGGCGCGAGAACCTGGAAGTGAAGATCTTCGGCGGCGGCCAGATCATCCGCAACATGCGTACCCTCGACATCGGCCGGCGCAACATCGATTTCGTGCACGAATACATCC
>JALVBM010000363.1 GCA_027010665.1 Chromatiales bacterium | reverse complement strand
TCCATCCGGGCGTAGACCACGATCTTCGAATACACGTCGTCCGTGGGCGCGAGATAACCGGTCTTCGGATCCAGATCCGTGCCGAAGGGCCGGCCCGTGACGGGGATCCCCGAATAGTTGAGCCAGGCGAAACGATAGCTGTCCTCCGGCACCTTCTTCTCGTCGGTGTGGCAGGTCATGCAGCCCACGAACTGGGTATGCATGTTCAGCAGGGTGCGGATCATGCGGGTCTTGGAATGGGGATAGTCGCCGTGGCAATAGAAGCAGGCCGGCTTTTTGCCGAGATTGATCACGTCCTCGTGGGGCGCGTTGTGGAAATGGCGCATCTTCTCGGAGAAGCGTTCCTCCTTGAGCTGGGCCAGGACTTCCGGTTTCTCTTCTTCCTCGAACAGCCCCAGACGCTCGCCGATGACCACCGCCGACTCGGCCAGCAGGGTGATGATCACCGCGCCGAGAATGAAGGTGGTGAGGAAGGAGATGACCGGGTGTTCCCGGCGCACGCCGACGATGTGGAAGGGATCGTCGTGGTACCGGCCGGGAATTCGCGCCTTGTGATCGATCATCACCAGGATGGCGATACCGAGCAGAATGAACAGCAATACGCTGATGACGACGTAGGCGACGAGGACGATGTTGGTATCAGGCATGTTGGTAATCCTCTGACCCGGTCACGATTGGAAGAAGAACATCCACAACACGAACAGGCCGCCCAGCGTGGCCGCCAGCACGAAGGCCAGCGAGGCATAGGCAACGACTTTCTGCAGTGGCGTCATGGGTTCCTGCATGGCCCGGCCCTCAGTCGCGCACCGGTGCCGGTTCGGCGATTTCCTCGCCTTCGGGAATGGCCAGCAGCTCGCGGGCGAGCAGCATGTCCATCAGTTTCTCGCGCTCCTCCGGTATCTCCACCAGGTTGCGCAGGTATTCGAGGAAATGTTCTTCCATCTGGTGTTCGCGGGTGATCTTGCCGGTGAGAAAGGTCCACTGCATGGGAAAGCGCCCCGGCGCCAGGTGCACGTTGTACCAGTGCCAGTAGGCAATCACGAACAGCGCCAGCAGGGCCTCGTGGGGATGGGACAGGCGCATCATCTCCTGAAAATAGGCCGCCATGTCGGCGGGCAGCACGGCCGCCCAGAACTCGGGAAACAGGAACGAGGAGCCGGAGATCACCATCACCAGGTTGCCGAAGGCCGCGGCGAAATAATGGATCTTCTGCTTGTACATGAACTTGTCCATCTCCGGTCGCTGATCGGCCAGGCCGAAGAAATAGCGGAAATCGGCCTTGAAGTCGCGCACGTCCTTCCAGGTGGGGATGATGGTGCGCCGAAGATCGAAGGTGCCGTTGGCCAGCTTCTGGATGGTGCCGCCGGTGATGGTGAACACGTGATAGATCATGCTGAAGATCATCACCGAAGCCAGGGTGCGGTGAATCACCCGCGAGATGTCCACCCCGCCCACCAGGGCATTGAGCGGCGCGGCCCAGACATGATCGTAGAAGGCGATGGGCAGACCGGTGAAGGCCAGGGTGAGAAAGGTGACGAAGGTCAGCATGTGCTGGAT
>JALVBM010000362.1 GCA_027010665.1 Chromatiales bacterium | reverse complement strand
CCCGCGAGATGTCCACCCCGCCCACCAGGGCATTGAGCGGCGCGGCCCAGACATGATCGTAGAAGGCGATGGGCAGACCGGTGAAGGCCAGGGTGAGAAAGGTGACGAAGGTCAGCATGTGCTGGATGCGGATGTGCACCGAGTAGCGCGGCAGATCGCCAATGGGATTGGAAACCACGTTCTTGTACAGCAGCACGCGATCCTGGGGCATGGCCGCGATCACCCGCTCGATCTCGGCCCGCTCCTCCGGGCCGATGCGGTTGTACTCCATGGTCCGTTCGACCACCTGGCGCGCTTCGTCTGACAGCTTCATGACGTTTGTCCCGTTTTCGATAAATAAATAACCGTTTCAAATTCCCAAACAGTTTATGGTTCTGGGCCATCCATCAGGCCCGGCCTCGAGGGCTCCGTGCATATCAAATAATGTCGCAGGATTCATAAGCGTCATTCAGATGACCCGATCCCGGTCGCGCTTCGACTTGCGCCACCACGAGGAACCCTTGCGGATCTTCCAGACCACGCCGTCACGCCAGCGGCCGACGGTTTCCAGGAAGGCCATGCCCACCAGCAGGAACAGCACGATGTCGCCCACCCAGCCGTAGATGACCTCGGCATAGTGGCGGAACCGGTTGTCGGCCGGATCGCTGGTGGGATGGGGATCGAGCTGGGCATAGTTCTCGTCGGCGTACTTGTGGCAGCGACGGCAGGTTTCCAGCTTGCGCTCGCGGCTCACGGGCGAGGCCGGATCCCGCGACGGGCGGATGAAATGCACGTTGAGATAGTAGTTTTCGGCATCGGCGTGGCAGTCGAGACAGCTCGGCGACTTCTGGAAACCGTAACGGGTCACCTTGCCGTGGAAGCTCTCCAGATAGGACTCGACGGCATAGGGATACTTGCGCCCCAGTTCGCGGCCTTCCAGCCGGGCGGCCTTCAGATGGCGCTGCACCAGACGCTCGTCGCCATGACAGTTGGCGCACAACTGCACGATTTCCTTGTTGGAGCGCCTGACCTCCTTGATGCGCCGGCTGGTGTGCTTGTACCAGTTTTCGACGAAGTCCCGATCCTCGTGACAGACCACGCAACGATCCACGATGTGCTTCGGCAGCGCCTTCTCGTCGGGGTTGTAGATGGGGTTGGTATGGCAGGTGACGCAATAGGGCTTGTCCCGGTCCGGGCCCGTGGCCACCTTGGGCCGGCCGTGCACGCTGTCCATGTACTTGTCGTAGATGGGCTTGTGACTGAACTGCTTGCCGGTGGCCGGATTCTTGATGGAATGGCACTCGCTGTTGCACTGCACGCCGGTCTTCACCGGCCGATGGGGAAGCTGCTTGATGTAGTTGTGACAGTCGGTGCAGGGCACGTTGCGGTGCACGGTGCGCGCGAAGACATGGGGCATGACGTAGTAGCTGCGGAACACGCCATCGTCGGTGATGCGCCCCATCTTGGGATACTTGTGGCACATCAGGCAGTTCTCGTCGTCCTCGAATGCCTGCGCGGCAGGCACGACGAGAAGCAGTACCCAGAGGATCAGAACGCCCCATCGTCCCGGTCTGCGACATGCTCGCATGATTCCCTCTCCCCGCTCTTTTCGTTCTTTGCCGGGCCGCTCTCGCCCGGGTTTTGACAGAAGTGTCACGCTCGCCCCTCCCGCTGCCAAGTCCCGGCAAGGATTTTTTTCGTCGTTTTCTTGCTACAGATCATGACAGTTCTGGCACATGGATTTGGCGCGCAGGCGCTTCGGTTCATCGGCACCCCGGGCCGCGCGCGGGGTGCGGATCACGCCTCGCGCATGGGGGTTGTGACAGGTGGCGCAATAAATCTTCCCGCTCCCCGCCTCCAGGGGCAGGATGATGCCGCTGCGTTCGGCCATCTTCGCCATGTAGCGGGCAATGCCCGGCGGGGGCTGCACCAGGTGGTTCGGCCCGCCCTTGTCGAGGAACACCAGATCCCCGCCCGGATGGGGCAAGACCTGATGGCAGTTGAGACAGAGCTGGGAGTATTCGTCGGGCACCACCAGTTCCGCGTCTACCACCGTGCCGTCCGGCAGTTCGCGCGGCACCTTCTTGTGACACAGCAGGCAGGTGGTGTGCAGCACCTCGCCCCGGCCATCGACCTGGGCATGGGCGTTGAGACGGGTGTAGGCCTTGCGGGGATGGCAGGTGTAGCAGAAACCGGTTCTGGACCGGTAGGGTCCACCGCGCAGGAAGGCATGGCGCAGTGATTTCTCGGGAAAGTTCTTCCGCTGGCACTGCACGCGAATGTCGTGACAGGTGGTGCAGCCGAGTCGCGGCCGCCGGCTGTCGCCCTGCAATTGCCGGCGCAGGGACTTGTCCATGCTGCCGAGCAGCCGCTTGCTCACCGGCACGTCCACCGGGTGGACGTGCACGTGTCGTTCGCCGCCGCCGTGGCAATAGCCGCAGAGCTTCTCGGTGTCCCGGAAACGCCGGCGCGGCTGCTTCACCTCCAGCGGGCCGCGATGACAGGTGGTGCAGGCGTCCTCGCGCCAGTGGGGATTGGGGATCTCGGCGCGCGGGATCGCGCCCTGGCGCAGCCACTGGGGGATCTGCTGCGGCCGCGCCAGCATCTGCTGTTCGGTGGGCACGGCGTGCACGCTGCCGGCCAGACCCAGCAGGACGATCAGCAGACCTTGCCGCCAGCGGCAACGATGCCCGCGCACAGACTGTCCTCCCCCGTGCCGTGGTTGTGGTTCGTCGTCTTGCCGGTCCGGCACGGATACCGGCAAGTGGCGCGCCCCGTAATCGTCAGGGCTTCGCGGTCGTCTCCGCGCGCCCGGCTTCCGCCGGCGGTGGCGACAGCGTATCGGCGTTCGTCGCCGGACGCAGATGTTCGGTGGGCCGGAACACTTCCACCTTGCGGAAGAACTGATCCACCAGATACAGGCGGCCATCGGCCTCGTCGATGTCCACTCCGGCCGGCAGCATGAAGGCGCCGGGCCTGTCCTGGTTGCCGCGGGCGCCGATGAACATCAGCAGGCGGCCATCGGGATCGAAGATTTGCACGTTGCCGAAGGCGGCGTCCACCACGTACACGTTGCCCCAGCGATCCACGGTGATGCCCTTGGGCCGCGCGAACTGCCCCGAGCGCCGGCCGATGCTGCCGAACTTGCGCACAAACTTGCCGTCCATGGTGAACACCTGGACCCGGAAGTTGCCGCCGTCCACCACATAGAGCAGGTTGTTGTAGTGGCTGATGACGGCATCGCGCGGCAGGTTGAACTCGCCATCGCCGGTGCCGCGCCGGCCGATGGTGTTGATCAGCTTGCCGGTGATGGCATCGAATACCAGCACATGGTGATCCGGCGAATCGACCCCGCCCGTGTCCACCACGAACACCCGGCTGCCGTCCGGATCCACGGCCACGCCGGACGGGCGGCTGAAATACTTTTGCCCGCCCACGGCACGCAGGAAGCGGCCGTCGCGGTTGTAGATGACCACCCGCTTGGCGGTGCCGTCGCAGACGTAGATGTTGCCGTCACGATCCTTGGCAATGCCCAGCGGCAGGAACAGCCGGCCGGGCTCCTCGCGCCCGAGTTCGAAGAACCGGCCCATCCCTGCCGGATCGAAGACCATCACCGTGCGCCGTACCGTGTCGCCGACGAACATCCGGCCGCGGTGCACCACGATGTCGAACGGCTTGGCAAAGCCTTCTCCCCGCTGCTGCTCGCCGGTGGCGAAGCGGCGGAAGGCGGACGTGGAATCCTCCTTGACCACATCCAGGCTGCTGCGGATGGTCTTCTCGTAGATGTAACGCGGCTGCTCCGGCGGCGGCGGATAGACGGGGATGACGGTCGGCTCCGACGGCGCTTCGGTCGCAGTGGTACAGCCACCCAGACCGAGGATCCACAGCACCAGTCCACCGGCCAGGGCCATTCGCAACAACGGATGTAACAACAAGTGGGGCCTCCTTCTTCGGGCATCGGGGTTTCGGCATGCCGTGTCGATGCATCATACCGGCGCCCCTGCGCATGATGCCACCGGGCGGGTCGTCCCGGTGCGTACCGGCTGGCGGCACCGGAAACGACTGCCCCGCCTGGCCAGCAGCAAGGATGATGCCATCGCCGAATAACATAGCGTCGTGCTCTGGCATGAAAGCCGCAGGCGAATGATCGGCATCAAGCCCGGCGGTCGACAGTCCACCGGGGCTATGCCAACATCCCTGCAACCCTGTCACCAGCCATCACGATGTGCCTGCCATGCGTCACCTCCTTCTGCTGTTGCTGTTGAGCCCCGTCCTTTCCCTTGCGGCCGAACGCCAGGCCCTGCGGCCCGATCTGCTCTATCACAACTACTGCTCCGTGTGTCATGGCGACAAGGGCGACGGCCAGTCGCACGCCAGCTCCAGCCTGCAGCCGCCGCCACGCGACTTCACCTCGCCGGAGACCGCATCGGCACTGACCCGCGAGCGCATGATCCACTCGGTCACCCATGGCGTGCCCGGTACGGCCATGGCCGGCTGGAAAGAGCAGCTCAGCGCCGAGGAAATCGCCGCCGTGGTCGACTACGTGCGCAAGAACTTCATGCCGGGCCCGGCCACGGCCCGCAAGAGCCGGGGCGAGGAAATCTACTCCCATACCTGCTCGGTCTGTCACGGCGACAAGGGCAACAGCGCCAAATGGGGCAGCAACCTGCTGGCAAAGCGCCCACGCGACTTCACCTCGGAGGCCTCGCGCCGGGAACTGACCCGCGAGCGCATGATCCACTCGGTAACCCACGGCGTGCCCGGCACACCGATGGTCGGCTTCGGCAGCCAGCTTTCCAAGGCAGACATCGAAGCGGTGGTGGACTACATCCGCGACACCTTCATGGGTCCGCAGACGGCCGGCATCTCCGGTACCTACGCCCACGGCAAACCGGACAAGAGCGGCGAATCACCTGCATCGAAAGCAGAAAAATTCCCGGAAATGGGAGTCATCACCCAACCGCTGATTCCCGAATCCGAGAAAGGCGCCCGGCCGCAAGCGGCGGACATGCGCGCGCCCCTGCCCGATGGCCTCAAGGGAAATCCCGTGGAGGGCAAGGCCCTGTACATCCAGAACTGCGTGCCCTGTCACGGCATCGCCGGTGACGGCGAAGGGCCGCGCGCCTATTTCATCTTCCCCCGGCCGCGCAACTTCAACCGGGACTACTCCCGCGCCGTGTTCAACCGGCCCCGGCTGTACCACTCGATCAGCGAAGGCAAGGTGGGTACGGAAATGCCGGCCTGGTCACGGGCCCTGACGCCACAGCAGATCGCCGATCTCAGCGAGTACGTGTTCCAGGCTTTCATCCAGGGCAAGGAAAAGGCCGCCACGGCACAGCGTTGAATCTCATGCGGCTGTCGGGAATCCTGCCGTGGCTGCTGGCGCTGGTGCTGCTGCCCGTGCCGGTACCGGCCGACACGACGACAGGGAATGCCGATGCCCGGCATGAACGGGGCCGCGCCATCTACAATTTCCGCTGCTACTACTGTCACGGCTATTCGGGCAACGCCCGCACCCTGAGCGCCACCTTTCTCGATCCGCCGCCACGGGACTTCACCGCCCTGCGCGAGAATCCGCCTGCGCGGGCGAAGATGATCGCTGTCGTTCAAGACGGCATCCCCGGCACCGGCATGGCCGGCTTCGGCAACATTCTTTCCGCAGAAGACATCGCCGCCGTGGTGGACTTCGTGCGCCGCGAATTCATCGCCGCCGGCCGGCCCAACACCCGTTATCACACCGCCGCCAACGGCTGGCCCGATCACGAACGCTATCGCCCCGCCTATCCCTTCGCCACCGGCGAACTCCCCCTGGATACGCCCGACGATGATCTGACCGGGGATCAGCGCCGGGGCAAGCAACTGTTCCTGACCAGTTGCATCAGTTGCCACGATCGCGCCCGGGTCGAGAACGAAGGCCCCCTGTGGGAGACCAGCGCCGTATCCTATCCGCGCCGGCACACCTGCTGCGACACGTACCCGCCCGACGCCATCTCCGGCGCCTCGGTGTATGCCCGGCACGACGTGCAGCCCCGCATCCCGGGACTCGACGAACAGCAGCGGCAGGGCGAGGCGCTGTTCCAGGCCAACTGCGCCTTCTGCCACGCCGCCGACGGCACGGGCCGCAACTGGATCGGCAGTTTCCTCGAGCCCCATCCCCGGGATCTGACCGATCCGGCCTTCATGCAGAACCTCACGCCCGCGCAACTGCGCCGCATCATCGCCGAAGGCGTCCCCAACACCACCATGCCCGCCTGGCGGGACGTCCTCGACGCGGATCAGATCGACGCCATCGTGGCCTACATCGATCGCGCGTTTCATCCGCTCGCGCGCGAGAACAGGGAATCAGAGGGGATCGTCAGGGTGGATGAAGTGAAGGGACCGTGAACGGCTGCCAACGGTCCATGCCGTGAGGCCAACGTCACCGGTTGATGTCACGCCTTGTCGATTCGAAAACGCAACCCTTCTTCTCATTCCGCATCCTGCAACACGTGCTCCAGCTCGGCCAATGCTTTCCGGGCGGCTTCGGGATCGGTGGCGGGATCCTCGGGCAGGACATCGATGATGCGTCGTGCGGCGAGAAAGCGTGCCCGCTCCCGGTCGTGCCAGTCACGGGCCGCGGCAAGTACGGGATGGTCGACAGGACCCGGCGCATCGGACAACGGGCGCAGATCCCCTCGACCGATGCGCGCCAGCAGCGGTTCGAGCCGGGCAAGGATGGCCGTCACCCGTCGACGCCAGCGGCGCTCGGCCCAGGCCACGGCCAGCAGGTTGACGGCCAGGACGATCGGCACGGTCCAGGCCAGCTGACGCAACAGGAGGGGCAGGCTGTCGCCGGTCTGGTGCACGCGATAGAGGCTGGCCTCCACCGCGGCGTCCATGCCCCAGCCGACCCCGAACAGGGCCGCAGCGAACAGCAGCAGTTCGCCGACCACCAGCCATACCAGCAGCCGGCCCTGCAGGCGGGCATCGATGTAGTGCCGACGGCGACGATGGGGTCGGGACGGGTTCATATGTCGTGGCACTCGAAACACAGCCGGGAGCCGCGGTTGGCGATCACCAGGGCGCCGTGCTCGCGGGTATAACCCCGGTGGCAGGAGATGCAGCCGATGCGCCCCTGGGGCAACTGGATGTTCGGGGAAAGCTGGGCCACCGGGCGATAGCCGCCGTAACTGATGGCGCGCGCATAGGGCACACCGATGGGATGGTTGATGCCGTGATCGGCATGGCGCAGCACGCCACCGGGCGCGAAGTCCACCGCCGGGCCCGCGTCGGCCTTGTCGCTGTGACAGTCGAGACAGCGCAGGGTGGCCGGATCCAGATCGAAACCGAACTCGTCGCGGCGCGCCGCCAGATGCCCGGACTCGGTCAGGGAGCGACCGCCATCGACCATGGCCAGGAAGAAGCCTTCCCCGTGACAGGCCAGGCAGAAATCGCGGCCGCGGGCCTCACCGCGCAGAAGGCCCGGACGATCGTTGTGCACGTCGTGACAGGTGCTGCAGGTGACATCGCCCTTCCAGTCCACGGGATACACGGCCGGCAACGGACGGCCGGGATTGAAGCCGCTGGCGTGACTCAGGCGCAGGGCGTCGGCATGGCAGTCCCCGCACAGGCGCTCCTGGGTGCCGAGCAACTGGTGGGCATTGTCCGCCGTCACCGCCTCGCCGGCGAGATGGCAGTTGCCGCAGGGACTGTCGTGCGGTGCCGGCCCCAGGGCCTCGACGTGGTAGGCCGCCAGCCCGATCAGCAGTCCTGCCAGGGACAGAAGCGCCAGCACCCTAGTCATCGAGCTGCACCCGGTGAATCAGCGCCCGCAGGCGACTGGTCGCCTGTGCCCAGGCATCCGGATCGCCGGCCGCACGGGCCGCTTCGGCGGCCTGGACGGCCTGGTCCAGTTCACGATGCAGATGATGCAGCTCGTGCCATGCCCGCTGCAGATGATCCGAGGTCGCCTGCAGGGCATCGTCGCGGCGGATCCCCAGCGGCGGGCGCTCGCCGGCCTGGCGCAGGTTGCAGGCAAAACGGTACAGGGGGCCGGCGATGCGGAAACTGCCGTACAACGCCACCAGCCAGGTCAGCGCCGCCACCAGGATCAGCAGCACCAGGCCGCCCACCAGCAGGGCGGGGCCGAGCTGGCGATGGGTGAGCACCTGGGCCCGGACCACCTCGTAATAGGATGTCCCGCCGCTGTCGCCAATCCAGAACACCACCGCCAGCAGCACCCCGGCGGCCAGCAGGCTGGTGCCGCCGGCGATGCGCGCCACCCAGCGCAGGGAACCGGGCACGGCCGGTTCGTTGGAAGCGGGCATATCCATCGTCATGCTCACTTATCGGCGCCCGCTGGCGGTGCTTTAACCCCCGGCGGTTCCCGTGGTTTCATGACATCCGCCTGCTAGACTGACAGAGAGACGAACCACCAGGAATTTCACACCCATGGAAAGACGCCTCCGCCTCCCGTTCATCCTGTTCCTGTTCTGGCTGGCCGCCTCGGTCCTCGCCGATCCGGCCACCCTGGCCCGCCGGGCCGATGGCCGCTGGCAACTGCCCGACAGCGCCACCTATCAGGGTCCGCTGGTCGATGGCCTGTTCGAAGGCCGGGGGATTCTGGAATGGGCCAACGGTGATCGCTACGAGGGCGAATTCCATCGTGGCCTGTTCCACGGTCAGGGGCGCCTGACCCTGACCGACGGCAGCACCTACGAAGGGGAATTCCGCAACGGCATGCTCAACGGGCAGGGTGTCTACACGGGACCCGATCAGGGCCGCTACACCGGCGCGTTCCGCGACGGCATGTTTCACGGCCAGGGACGATACGCCGATCCCGACGGTACCGTTTTCGAAGGCCGGTTCGCGCGCAACGCACCCGACGGGCAGGGCACCATCCGCTATGCCGACGGCGGCATCTACACCGGGGCGATCCGGCGCTGGCGACGTCATGGCCAGGGCGAATACCGTTTTGGTGATGATTTCATCCTGCGCGGGCATTTCGAGAACGACGAACTGACCGGTGCCGGCGAAATCATCGACAACGGCGGCCGTTATCGCGGTGAACTGCGCGCCGGCATCCCCCATGGCAAGGGCGAACTCGAACGGCGGGACGGCACACGCTATTCAGGAGACTTCCGCGACGGCCAGTATCACGGCCATGGCCGGCTGGTCACCGCCGACGGCGACGTCTTCGAAGGCGAATTCCGGGAAGGTCTGCAGCACGGCGAGGGCACGCTGTACCGCAAGCACCCACACGGTCACAAGCGGGCGCTGCACGGGTACTGGTTCATGGGGCGCTACGTGGGCGAGACCCCGGTCGCGCCCGAAGCCCGGGTCGCCGCCTTGCGCGAGCGACAGGCCCGTGCAGCCGAAGTGGATGCCGAGGCCACCTTCTATCGCCAGCCAGCGCTGCTGAAGCAACACCTGGCGAAACTGCAGCCGGGCACCCCCGGCGTGATCGATATCTACCTGCTGAGCTTCGGCGCCTGGGGCGATCAGGACGTGTTCATGAAGGAAGCCAGTCTGGCGCGCGAGCTCTTTACCGCGCGCTTCGCGGCCGCCGGCCACACGGTCACCCTGATCAACAATCCGCGGCTGGTGCGCAGCCTGCCATTGGCCTCGGTGACCAATCTGTCACACGCCCTGGAACGCCTGGCCGAGGTGATGGACGAGGAAGACATCCTGGTGCTGTACCTGACCAGCCATGGCAGCCGGGAACACGAGCTGGCCGTCTCCCTGGCCGATCTGCCGCTGAACGATCTGTCGGCAAAGCGCCTGGCCGAACTGCTGGCGAAAAGCGGTATTCGCTGGAAGGTGGTGATTGTCTCGGCCTGTTATTCGGGCGGCTTCATCGATCCCCTGGACGACGGCAACACGCTGGTCATGACCTCGGCGGCCGCCGACCGGGTCTCCTTCGGCTGCAGCGACGAAGCCGATCTGACCTACTTCGGCCGCGCCCTGCTCAAGCACGGCCTGCAGCAGACCCGCGACTTCGATGCCGCCTTCCGCATCGCCGCCGATCTGATCCGCGACTGGGAAGCGGCCGAGGACTACGATCATTCCCGACCCCGGTTCCACAGCACCCCGGCCATCGAGGCCCAGCTTGCCACCTGGCGACGCCAGCATCTGCCGGCCACGGCGCTCGGTCAAACCGCTCACTGAAGGTCGGCGCGTTCACTTGCCGACTGTCTTCGGCACCACCACGGTCAGACCCAGGATGCGCCACGACTGCATGCCGCCCCGGTAATAGCGGATCTTCTCCGGCGGGTAGCCGTGCCCGAGCAGGCCGCGAATGGCGCGCGGCGACTGGCCGCACCACATGCCGTTGCACCACAACAGAATGTCCTTGGCCATGCTGAAGTCCCAGCGCCCGTTGCCCTGCGGCGCATCGCCGAACATGGCCTTGACCTTTTGCATCAGGCCGCCGCCATCGGCGCTGGCAGGCCGCACGCCCAGCCGCTGCATCACCGCCACGAAGCGGGGATCGTCATCGGGCAGGTTGAACAGGGTAAAGGGAATGTTCACCGATCCGGGAATGGTCCCCTTGCGGTACCAGTCGGGGAGGCGGGCATCGATGAGCAGTCCCTCGCCCGTGTTCACCATCAGTTCCATGAAATTGAACACTTCCAGTTCCCCCACCGTGGTCACGCCCGGCGCCACCTGCATGGGCTGGATACAGAAGGGCGGACACTTGCGCGACGTGCGGGCAAAGCCGCCGGTGATCACGTGGGCCGTGTCCTGGATGCGCTGGATCCGCACCTTGCGCCCTTCGTGCAGCACTTCCAGATAGGGCATGCTGGATGTCAGGTTGACCTCGAGTGCCGTGGCAACCGGGCTGGCGATGCCCAGGAGCAGGCCCGTGAGGCCGGCCAGCGCCAGAAGAATTTTGTGCATGGAAGAGACTCCCTGGTCGGTTGTGAAAAAAGTCGTGTGAACGATCGTGCTCAAGGCCGGCCAATCTGTTGCCGGTAGGCCTGGATGATCACGTGCTTGACTTCGGAAAACCGCCGGCTGGCCTTGAGGGTGTCGAAGGCCCGCCGGCGATCCTGCGTGTTCAACTTGCGATAGAGCTGGTAACTGTAGGGATAGTGGGCATTCAGCACCTGCTCGAAGGCCCCCGGGTTGCGCAAGGCCTGTTGCAGTCGCTCCAGGGCCTCGGACGAGACAGGGGCGCTCTCCGCTTCCCGCGAGGCCTTCAGTTCCGCCTCGGCACCGCTCATGTACTCGAGCTGATCCGCCTCGGCGGACAGGCTCTGCAGGTAGGCGTCGTCGATGGCATAGTCGTCGGCCTGTGCCACCGCCGGCCCGAGAAGCCATATCGTCAGCAACCAGGGCATGATGCCCCTGTCTTTTGTCCGGTCCTGTATCTTCATCGTGTGTCCTTTCCGTTCGGGTAGCATTTGGGGGCAACAGCTTACCGGTGGCCGCCATGGGATGGTATGCAACAGGGGTTCTATGTCGAAACGCCAAGTCGCCATCATCGGCCGTGTGCGTCGCTTATCGACGATACCGCGGCGGGGCTTTAGCGATATTTCACCGTCTATGACGCATGGTCTATGACAATGGCCTGCCTTCGGCGGCCACTGCTGGTATGCTTGCCACAGGCACACGCGTCGTGGCACGGAAGGAGGCGACCGAACCATGCCGGTCCACAACGAGGACATCGCCGCCATCTTCGACGAGATGGCCGATCTGCTGGAAATCGAGGGCGACAACCCCTACCGCGTGCGCGCCTATCGCAACGCCGCGCGCACCGTGCGCCACCTCGGGCGGGAACTTTCCGACATGGTGGCGCGGGGCGAGGATCTCACCCGCCTGCCGGGAATCGGCAAGGAGCTGGCGGCCAAGATCGTGGAAATCGTCAACACCGGTCACGCCCGGGCGCTGGACAAGCTGCACCAGCGTGTGCCGGCCAGCCTCGAGGCCCTGCTCAAGATCCCGGGGCTTGGCCCCAAGCGGGTGCGAGCCCTGTATCACGATCTGCACATCAAGACCCTCCGGCAACTCGAGGACGCCGTGCGCCGCGGCCGGCTGCGCCAGCTTCCCGGCTTCGGCCCCAGGACCGAACAGCGCATCCTCGAGAACATCAGCGCCCATCGCACCGAGGAGAAACGCTTCCTGCATTCGGTGGCGCGGCGTTATGCCGAACCCCTGGTGGCCTGGCTGCGCCAGACCCGGGGCGTGGATCAGGTGGTGGTGGCCGGCAGCTATCGCCGCGGCAGGGAAACGGTGGGCGATCTCGACATTCTGGTCACCGTGCGCGGCGAGAGCCCGGTGATGCAGCGCTTCACCGAATACGATGAAGTGGCCGACGTGGTCTCCCGCGGCACCACCCGCTCCACCGTCTACCTCCGGTGTGGTCTGCAGGTGGACCTGCGGGTGGTGGAAAAGGCCAGTTTCGGCGCCGCCCTGCACTACTTCACCGGCAGCAAGGCGCACAACATCCGCATCCGCCATCTCGGCCAGCAGAAGGGACTCAAGATCAACGAGTACGGCGTGTTTCGCGGCGAGAAACGCATCGCCGGCGAGACCGAGGAATCGGTCTATGCCAGCGTGGATCTGCCCTGGATCCCGCCGGAACTGCGCGAGGCGCGCGGCGAGATCGAGGCCGCCCGGGAGGGTCGCCTGCCGGTCCTCATCGAGCGCGAAGACCTGCGCGGCGACCTGCACTGCCATACCCGCGCCACCGATGGCACCGCCAGCATCGAGGACATGGCCCGCGCCGCGCAGCGCGCCGGTCTCGAATACCTGGCCATCACCGATCACAGCCGGCACCTGACCGTGGCCCACGGCCTCGATGCGGACGCCCTGCGCCGGCAGATGGACGACATCGATCGCCTCAACGACAGACTCGACGGCATCACCCTGCTCAAGGGCATCGAAGTGGACATCCTCGAGGACGGCTCGCTGGATCTGCCCGCCGACGTCCTCTGCCGGCTCGATCTGGTGGTCGGCGCCGTGCACGGCGCGTTCCGGCTCTCGCGCCGGAAACAGACCGAACGCATCCTGCGGGCCATGGATTCCCCCTGCTTTTCCATCCTCGCGCATCCCACGGGCCGGCTGCTCGGCGAACGGGAGGCCTACGCCGTGGACATCGAACGCATCATCGAGGCGGCCGCCGAACGCGGCTGTTTCCTCGAACTCAACAGCCAACCCCAGCGCCTGGATCTCACCGACGATCACTGCCTGCTGGCCCGCGAACGCGGCGTGCTGGTGAGCATCAACAGCGACGGCCACCAGGTCAGCGACTTCGATCTCCTCGACGGCGGCATTCGCCAGGCCCGCCGCGGCTGGCTGGAAAAACAACACGTCCTCAACACCCTGCCCCTGTCGCAACTGCGCCGGAAACTCAAGGCCACGATGCAATGACTTCCTCCCGCCGCCGCATCGGTATCACCGGAACGCCATCAACATCCTTTGCGCCCTCTGTGCCTTCGCGCCTCTGCGTTGGGTGTTGAGCGACATGACCGAACGCCACATCATCTTCGTCCCCGGCAAGAACCCCAAGCCGCCGCCCGAGGCCCATCGCCGCGCCCTGTGGCGCACGCTGGTGGAAGGCGTGCGGCGGGCCGAGCCGGCCGTGGTCGAGTCGCTGGCCGATGCCCACGAGCAGTTCCATCTCGCCGCCTGGAACTACCTGTTCTATCGCACCTACAAGGACATCAATCGGGATCTGCCGTGGATCGATGCCCTCATCCACCAGCACGGCCCCACCCCGCAGGACATCCGCGAGGCCCGCAGCTGGCAATACCGCCTCGCCTGGCTGATGTTCCAGATCGCCGATCACCTGCCCTTCCTCATCCCGCTGATGCCCGCGCACATTCGCAACATGGCCGCGGAGACCCGCCGCTATTTCGTCAACCAGTACGACATCGCCTGCGAGGTGCGCGAGGTGCTGAAGGTGCAGTTGCGACCGCGCCTGAAGAACGGCGACGACATCCTGCTCATCGCCCACAGCCTGGGCACGGTGATCGCCTGGGACAGCCTGTGGGAGCTGTCCCGCGAGGAACACTGGCCGGGCCGGGTGCACACCTTCCTCACCCTGGGCAGTCCCCTGGGCATGCATTACGTACGTCGCCGCCTGCGGGGCGCGGATCGCACCGGCGCCGAGCGCTATCCGGCCAACATCCGGCACTGGGTCAACGTGGCCGCCGAAGGCGACCTGGTGGCCCTGGTGCGCTGCTTCGCCCGCGACTTCGCCGAGATGCGCAGGCTGGGCCTGGTGGAATCCATCACGGATCACTGCCACGGGATTTACAACTATTTCCGCAACGAACACGGCCTCAACGTCCATCGCTCCTACGGCTATCTGGTCAATCCGGCGGTGGGCAAGGTCATTGCGGACTGGTGGCGCCACGACGATGCGGGAGACGACGAGCGGTGAATGCCGAATCCATCACCGACGTGGTGTTCCTGATCTTCACCGGCGCCGCCGTGCTCGCCACCCTGGGCCTGTACGCCCGCCAGTCGTTGCCGGTGGTCTACATCGCGCTCGGTGTACTGGTCGGCCCCTGGGGGCTGGGCTGGGTGGGCAACGTGCATCTGGTGGAGCAGATCGCCCACATCGGCATCATCTTCCTGCTGTTCCTGCTGGGCATGAACCTGGCGCCGCAGAAACTGCTGGCCATCCTCGGTCGCAGCCTGCTGGTGACCTGTGTCTCCTCATTGCTGTTCCTGCTGCTCGGTAGCGGCCTGGCCGGGCTCTTCGGCTTCGGTTTCGTCGATGCCCTGATCATTGGCGCCGCGATGATGTTCTCGAGCACCATCCTCGGCATCAAGCTGCTGCCGACCACGGTCCTGCATCACCGTCACACCGGCGAGCTGATCATCAGCATCCTGCTGCTCCAGGATCTGCTGGCCATCGTCATCCTCATGCTGTTGCGCACCGACTGGCAGGAACCCCAGCACCTGTGGCACGCCACCCGCCTGCTGCTGGCACTGCTGGGCGTGATCCTGTTCGCCTGGCTGTTCGAGCGCCACGTGCTGATCCGGCTGATGCGCCGCTTCGATCGCATCCACGAATACCTGTTCCTGCTGGCCATCGGCTGGTGCCTGGGCGTGGCCAAGCTGGCCGCCCTGCTTGGCCTGTCCGCGGAGATCGGCGCCTTCATCGCCGGCGTGGTGCTGGCCACCAATCCCGTCGCCCTCTACATCGGCGACAGCCTGCGACCGCTGCGCGACTTCTTCCTGATCCTGTTCTTCTTCGCCCTCGGCGCCGGCTTCGATCTCGGCCTGATCCCGGATCTGCTCTGGCCGGCGCTGCTGCTCGCCGGGCTCATGCTGCTGGCCAAGCCGCTGGTCTTCACTTCGCTGTTGCGCGGCATCGGCGAGGCCCCGCACCGCGCGCGCGAGGTAGGCATGCGTCTGGGCCAGATCAGCGAGTTCTCCCTGTTCATCGCCGTGCTGGCCCTGCAGACCGGCACCATCACACCACGGGCGGCCTATCTGGTACAACTGGCCACCATCTTCACCTTCATCGTCTCGGCCTACGTCATCGTGATGCGCTATCCTTCGCCCATCGCCCTGGACGATCGCCTGCGGCGCGACTGAGACACGGGGCTTGAACCGCCCCGCCTGCCTCCCCATAACCTGCGCAACGCCCAACCGAAAACCCGCCCATGCAAGACACGCTGATCGACCAGGCCCGCCGCTTCTACCTCGGCGAAATCGACGACTGGCAAACCTATCGCCTGCTGGCCCGCCACAGCCGCGATCCGCAGATGGCGCAACTGCTCGAGCGCATCGCCGGCATGGAACGGCGTCACGCCGACTTCTGGGCCGGCCTGCTCGAACGGGAGGGCGTGCCCCTGCCCGCGCCCCGGCCCCGGCGGCTGCGCTTCCTTCTGCTGCGCCTGCTGCAGCGCTGGATCAATCCGCTGCTGCTGGTGGCAGCGCTGGAGCTGGGCGAGAGCGGCGCGGTCAGCGCCTACCATCGTCTGTGGCAGAGCGGACAACTGCCGCCCGACGACTGCGAAACCCTGCGCGGCATCATTCTCGACGAGCTGGAGCACGAGTCCGCCTTCCGGCAACAGACGAAGGAATCCGGCCTGCAGAACGTGCGCGACTTCGTGCTGGGGATGAACGACGGCCTGGTGGAGATCCTCGGCGCGGTCACCGGCCTGTCGGCCGCCTACGCGGGCAATCCGCTGCTGGTGGCGGTCAGCGGCCTGGTGGTGGGCATCGCCGGCGCCCTGTCGATGGGCATCGGCGCCTTCATCTCGGTCCGCTCGCAGCGCCAGGTGAACCAGGGCGCCCGCCAGCGCATGGAAGTGCTGTTCGGCGTGGCCCCGGAACGGGCGGTGGACGAGTTCCGCGACAAGCTGCGCGAGGCCGGCCTGCCCGAGGACATCAGCGAGGAGGTGGCCAGCCGGGTGGGCACCAATCGCGAGTCCCTGTCGAAACTGCTGCTGGAAGAGACGTCGGAGAACGAGTGGCGTTCGGGACTGTTCACCGGCGCCGCCTACCTGTTCGGTGTGCTGTTTCCGGTGCTGCCCTATTTCATCGCCGACAGCGCCCTGGCCGCCCTGGTCGGTTCGGTGTTCTTCGCCGGCCTGGCCCTGGCCACGGTCGGCGGTTTCATCGCCCTGGTCTCGGGCATCGATCTGCGCACCAAGATCCTGGAGATGCTGCTCTCCGGCCTCGGCGCCGCCGGCCTGGCCTGGCTGTTCGGCCTGCTGATGCAGAACGTGTTCGGCATCTCGGTCTAATGCCGATGAGGCAAGGCCGTCGGCCGGCACACAGCCATCACTCCTCGCGGTCGCCTTCCCCCGTGCCCGGCGCGGCCTCGGTGACCAGCAGGAACCGGTGGTTGTCGTGGCCCAGGCTGACACGGTAACCGTCGTCCCGTTCGATGCGCTGATCGACGACACCGTAACCCGTAAAGGTCCAGGTCTGGCCTTCGCGAACGCGGTCGAGGATCGCCGCCACCTGCACGTCCGCCGGGATCAGGTGCAGAACGATGAGCGTGCCCTGCGGCCGTCGACGGGCGCGCCACCAGGTACTGCCGTTACGCAGCGGGCCGATTTCCACCTTGTCCGGATCGCTGTATTCCCCGGTCGTGAGCACGACCTCGTGGGTGATGATCGGCATGGCGTCGTGATCGGCACGTACCCAGACCCGGGCCAGGCCCGCATGCCGTTCGCTTTCGGCAGACAGGTTCAACCGATAGGTGGTGCCGTCGAGCCGGATCCGGCCAGCCTCGGGGTCCACGTCCATGCCCAGCGCCACCTCGCGCGCCGGCGGCGCCGGCCACCACCACCAGGCCATCAGGCCGGCCACGGCCAGCAGCAGGACGAGTCGTTTCACGGCGCGTTGCTCCAGAAGGGGATTTCATCCAGCATACGCCATTGACCGGAGCGGACAAGTCTTGTCACGCCGGGGTGCCTCATCTAGGCTTGGAGGCAGCCACGGGGAGAGGCATGCGACTGCTCAACCACCACTATCGGGACACGGCGGAACTGGACGCCTTCTGCCGGGCGCAGGCCGTCGAGGACAGTCCGCAACTGCTCATCCAGGTCTTCTGCGGCAATCTCGAGGATCACTTCATCCGGGAACTCAACGCGGCGCTGCGCCAGCGTTTCCCGCAGGCCACCATCCTCGGCACCACCACCGGCGGGGAAATCGCCGATGGCGAGCTGTTCGAGGAAGGCGTCATCGTCAGCTTCCTGCAGTTCGAGAAGACCCGCCTGGCCGGCGTGGTGCAGGCCTGGGACAACCCGGACAGCTTCGCCCTCGGCCAGCAACTGGCCCGGCAGATCGACAACCGGGACGAACCGCCCGCGCTGATCATCGCCGTCGCCACCGGCCTGAACACCAACGGCGAGGACTTCGTGCTGGGCGTGAGCGACGTGCTCCCGGGCGTGCCACTGGCTGGCGGGCTGGCCGGCGAGTACCTGCGTTTCAATCACACCTGGATCTTCGACGGCGACACGATCCTGACCCAGGGCGCCATGGCCGTGGCCCTGTACAACCCCGGACTGCAGGTGCAGACCCTCTACAGCATGGACTGGATGCCCCTGGGTCGCGCCCTGACCGTGAACCGCGCCCGTCGCAACCTGCTCATCGAACTCGACGGCCGCCCGGCCATCGACACCTATCGCCACTATCTCAGCGACGAGGCCGCCGAATTCATTCCGGTGCTCAGCGTGCAGTTCCCGCTGATGGTGGAACGGGGCGGCATGAAACTGGCCCGCGGCTGCACCGGCGTGAACGACGACGGCAGCATGGTGTTCATGGGCAACTTCCGGCCCGGCGACAAGGTCTGGTTCGCCATCGGCGACGCCAATGCCCTGCTCGACAGTTCCTCCGAACTGATCCAGCGCCTGCGCAACCACCACTACGAGGCCATCCTGTGTTACACCTGCGTGGCCCGCAAGGCCCTGATGACGAAACTGATCGGCGACGAGGCCCGGGTCTTCCAGCAGATCGCGCCCACCGCCGGCTTCTTCACCTATGGCGAGTTCTTCCACGCCAACGACACCAACCTGTTCTTCAACTACACCCTGACCCTGGTGGCCCTGACCGAGCACCCGGATCGGCCCGTTGACGACAAGCCCCTGCCCCTGTCCCTGTCCACCGCCCGCGTGACCACCGAGACCCAGGCCTACGCCTATCTCATCAACCGCACCGCCCGGGAACTGGAGGAACTGCTGGATCAGATGCACGAGCTGGCGCGCACCGACGAACTGACCCGGCTGCCCAACCGCCGCTATCTGATGGAACAGATTCGGGGACACGTGCGCCTGCGGGACCGGGACGATGCCCCGCTGTCCCTGCTGCTGCTGGATCTGGACGATTTCAAGCGGGTCAACGACCGCTACGGCCACCAGGCCGGCGACGAGGTGCTGGTGGATCTGGCACGCATCATCGAGAACGTGGTGCGCCTGTCCGACATCCCTGGCCGCTGGGGCGGCGAGGAGTTCC
>JALVBM010000361.1 GCA_027010665.1 Chromatiales bacterium | reverse complement strand
TTCAAGCGGGTCAACGACCGCTACGGCCACCAGGCCGGCGACGAGGTGCTGGTGGATCTGGCACGCATCATCGAGAACGTGGTGCGCCTGTCCGACATCCCTGGCCGCTGGGGCGGCGAGGAGTTCCTGATCATCTGCCCCAACACCGATCTCCATGGCGCCTGCGATCTGGCCGGCCGCCTGCGCAAGGCCGTGGCCGGGCACCGCTTCGGCAACGATCTGAAACTGACCCTGTCCATCGGCTGCGCCGAACACCGCGAGGGCGAAGCCGCCGATCACCTCATCGGCCGTGCCGATCGGTCCCTGTATGCCGCCAAGGACGCCGGCAAGAACCGGGTCTGCGGCTGCGACGCCATTGGTGAGGCCTGACCAGCAAGTGAACATATAGCGGCATACATACGATAGCGCATCCATCACTGTGCAGGCTGCCGCGAGGCCCGCCACCGGTTATCGTTGAGACAGAACCTGCTTTTCCCGGCAACCCGCTACCCGCTTCATGCCTTCTTCACGAATTCCGACTTGAGTCCCATGGCCCCGATGCCGGGGATGCGGCAGTCGATGTCGTGATCGCCCTCCACCAGCCGAATGTTCTTCACCCGCGTGCCCATCTTGAGCACCGAGCCGGATCCCCTGACCTTGAGATCCTTGATCACGACCACCGTATCGCCGTCCTGCAACACGTTACCATGGGCATCACGCACGACCCTGGCCGGTTCCGCCGGCGCGGTATCATCCTGCACGGACCATTCATGGGCACATTCGGGGCAGACATACTGGACACCATCGACATAGGTATAGACGGAACCGCATTGGGGACAGGGGGGCAAATCACTCACGGCAGCACTCCAAAGACAGGCAAAGGAAAAAACCGCCGCAAGCCTAGCACACTTCGATTCGTCGCACCGGGGAAAGCTATCCCGCTCGCGGGGCCCCGTCGTCCTCGCCACAACGCTGCAACTCGACCCGATCACGACCAGCCGACTTGGCCTGATAGAGCATGCGATCGGCCGACTCCACCAGCGTATGGTGGTTCATGCAGTCACAGTCCGGCGCACCCCAGGCACCACCAATGCTGATGGTGACGTGATCGGCGACCGGGGAATAGGCATGCGGAACGGCGGCCTCGGCAACCGCCTGGCGGATCGCCTCGGCCCGTTCCGCGAGTCGTTCTTCGTTCACCTCGGGCAGGATCACCACGAATTCCTCGCCCCCGTAGCGCACGACGAAATCGGTGCGCCGACGGGTACAGTTGCCGATCCGTTCGGCCACCACCTTCAGGCAGGCGTCGCCGGCGGCATGGCCGTAGTGATCGTTGTACGGCTTGAAGAAATCGATATCGATGAACAGGATGCCGAGGGCCTGGCCCGCTCGTTGCGCCGCATCCCACGCATAGGGCATTACCGCGTCGAACTTGCGCCGGTTGTACACGCCCGTGAGGGGATCGATCAGGGACAGGGTTTCCAGCTCGCGATACTGATCGGCCAGCTTGCGCACTCGCTCCTCGGCCGGCTTTGCCAGGGAACGGACGGTGGAGATGTCCTCCACCACACCACGGATGCACGGCCGGCCACCGAACCGGATCCGCTCCAGACGGACGTAGGACAGGAATTCCTCCCCATCCACGCGCCGATGCAACCATTCGAATGCAGCGCTGCCCTGTTCGTGCACCCGCTGGATGTATTCGTAGGCCTTCTCGTAGGTACTGCGCCCGTCGGGCTGGCGCTCGGTGGCCACGTTCTCCGGATACCCGGCCGCCAGTTCGGCCTTGCTGGCAAAGCCGTACAAGTCCACGTAACGCTGGCTGCAGTCGATGAAGCGGGCTTCCTCGTCGAGCAGGATCACCGCCTCGCCGGCGGTGTGGAACAGCCATTGATAATCGGCCAGTTCCTGGTTCAGGCGGGCAAGTTCGTCTGCCGGCAACGCGTCGGGCCGATCCGGGATTCCGTCGCGACGCCCCGTCATGGGCCCGGCGCTATTCCGACTCTTCCAGCGTCACGCCGTCGAGGGAAGCGGTCATGGTCTCCACGCTCTGGCCCGAGGTCTCGCCGAGCTTGATCATCAGGCGCAGCTCGTTGGCCGAATCGGCGTGGTTGATGGCGTCCTCGTAGGTGATGTCGCCGTTCTTGTACAGCTCGTAGAGGGCCTGGTCGAAGGTGCGCATGCCGTGCTGGCCCGACTTGGCCATCAGCGGCTTCATCTGGTGAATCTCGCCCTTGCGGATGAGATCCGCCATCAGCGGGGTGTTGATCATCACTTCCACCGCCAGCACCCGGCTCTGGCCGTCGGGGGTGGGAATGAGCTGCTGGGCGACGATGGCCTTCATGTTCAGGGACAGATCCATCAGCAACTGGTTGCGCCGGTCCTCCGGGAAGAAGTTGATGATGCGGTCCATGGCCTGGTTGGCGTTGTTGGCGTGCAGGGTGGCCAGACACAGGTGGCCGGTCTCGGCGAAGGCAATGGCGTGGTCCATGGTCTCGCGGGTGCGGATCTCGCCGATCAGAATCACGTCCGGCGCCTGGCGCAGGGTGTTCTTCAGCGCCACCTCGAAGCTCTCCGTGTCCAGTCCCACCTCGCGCTGGGTGACGATGCAGCCCTGGTGGTTGTGAATGTACTCGATGGGATCCTCGATGCTGATGATGTGACCGGTGCTGTTCTTGTTGCGATAGCCGATCATCGCCGCCAGCGAGGTGGACTTGCCCGAACCGGTGGCGCCCACGAAGATCACCAGCCCGCGCTTGGTCATGGCCAGATCCTTGATGATGGGCGGCAGTCCCAGATCCTCGATCAGCGGAATCGTGGTCTCGATCTTGCGCAGCACCATGCCGGCATGGTTGCGCTGGCGGAAGGCGCTCACGCGGAAGCGGCCGATCCCCGAGGCGGAGATGGCGAAGTTGCATTCGTTGTGCCGGGCGAATTCCTCGCGCTGGGCCGGGGTCATGATGTTGGTGACGATCTCCTCGGCCTGGGCCGGGGTCAGCGTGGCCTGGGTAACCGGGGTGATCTTGCCGTTGATCTTCAGGCTCGGTGCCACGCCCGCGGTGATGAACATGTCCGAGGCGTTCTTGTGCACCATCAGCTTGAGCAGGGAATCAAAGTCCATCGGTCGATGCCTCGCAGTGGTTCGTCAGTTGAAGGCGTCCTTGTTGGCCGCGCGCGCCCGGGCCTCGGCCTTGCTCACGATGCCCCGGCGCACCAGTTCCTGCAGGTTCTGGTCGAGGGTCTGCATGCCCACGGCCTGGCCGGTCTGGATGGCCGAGTACATCTGCGCCACCTTGTCCTCGCGGATCAGGTTGCGGATGGCGGGCGTGCCGATCATGATTTCATGGGCCGCCACCCGGCCGCCGCCGATCTTCTTCAGCAGGGTCTGGGCGATGACCGCGCGCAGCGACTCGGAGAGCATGGAGCGCACCATGTCCTTTTCCGCCGCCGGGAAGACGTCGATGATGCGGTCGATGGTCTTGGCCGCGGAACTGGTGTGCAGGGTGCCGAACACCAGGTGGCCGGTCTCGGCCGCGGTCAGCGCCAGGCGGATGGTCTCCAGATCCCGCAGCTCGCCGACCAGGATGATGTCCGGGTCCTCGCGCAGGGCCGAGCGCAGGGCCTCGGAAAAGCCCAGGGTGTCACGGTGCACCTCGCGCTGGTTGACCAGGCACTTCTTCGACTCGTGCACGAACTCGATGGGATCCTCGATGGTGAGGATGTGGCCGTGCTCGTTCTCGTTCTTGTAGTCCACCATGGCCGCCAGGGTGGTGGACTTGCCCGAGCCGGTCGGCCCGGTGACCAGCACGATGCCGCGGGGGTTGTCGGCGATGTCCTTGAACACCGCCGGGGCGTTGAGCTCCTCCAGGGTCAGGATCTTGGAGGGAATGGTCCGGAACACCGCCCCGGCACCCCGGTTGTGGTTGAAGGCGTTGACCCGGAAGCGCGCCAGTTCCGGGATTTCGAAGGAGAAGTCGGTCTCCAGGAACTCCTCGAAGTCCTTGCGCTGCTTGTCGTTCATGATGTCGTACACCAGCGAGTGCACGGTCTTGTGATCCAGCGGCGGGATGTTGATGCGCCGCACGTCGCCATCGACGCGGATCATGGGCGGCAGGCCCGCCGACAGGTGCAGGTCCGAGGCGTTGTTCTTGACGCTGAACGCCAGCAGTTCGGTGATGTCCATGGATGTCGTCTCTGGAATCGGCTGGTGCGCCGTGGTCGGGGCCACGGCCATCGGAAAGGGTTATCGGTATTCTCGCAGATTTCTTGACTGCATTTCGCGCTTCCCTTCACGTTCCCCGAGGCCGCAAAATAACGGCCCGTGTCAGGAGAGGCAACATGTCCAGCATAGCCGAACGGCTCGCCCGGGTACACGCCCGCATTCATGCCGCCGCCGAGGCCGCCGGCCGCGATCCGGCCGACATCCACCTGCTGGCGGTCAGCAAGACCCGCCCGGTGGCCGACGTGGAGGCGGCCCTGGCCGCCGGCCAGCGCGCCTTCGGCGAGAGCTACGTGCAGGACGCCCTGCCCAAGATCGCCGCCATCGGCGCCCGGGCCGAATGGCATTTCATCGGTCCCGTCCAGTCCAACAAGACCCGCGCCATCGCCGAACACTTCGACTGGGTGCAGAGCGTGGATCGGCTGAAGATCGCCCGGCGCCTGAGCGAACAGCGCCCGCCCGGCCGCGCGCCCCTGCAGATCTGTCTGCAGGTCAACGTCTCGCGGGATCCGGCCAAGGCCGGCGTGGACCCGGACGAGGTCGGTGCGCTGGCCCGGGCCGTGGCCGAACTGCCCAACCTGCGGCTTCGGGGCCTGATGACCATCCCGGCCCGGAGCGAGGATCCCGACCGTCAACGTGAGCCCTTCCGTCACCTGCGGGAACTGTACGAAACGCTGCAGACACAGGGTCTGGCGCTGGACACCCTGTCCATGGGCATGAGTGCCGATCTGGAAGCGGCCATCGCCGAGGGCGCCACCCTGGTGCGCATCGGCACCGCCATTTTCGGGCCCCGCAACTGACCTGCCTCAAGAACCGTCGACACCTGCCGAGATAAAAAGGTTGTGCAACCAATTAATAATGATCCTATGTCCAAAGCCATAACCCGCCTGTTACGCCAACTCCGTGGCCTGCTCCGGTCCGCCGTGCTGCCGGTCCTGCTGCTGACGGCGACATCCGCCATGGCCGAACACGACGCCGGCGAGACTGCACCCATCGTCGGTGCCGG
>JALVBM010000360.1 GCA_027010665.1 Chromatiales bacterium | reverse complement strand
GCCGCTCCTGCAGGTAATCCAAAAACGCTTGCGGCAACATTGTTACCCGTTACCCGATCCCGGCCACCCGCTACCGCCCCACCGGCAGACAGAACCAGAACGTGCAGCCCCTGCCCGGGTTGTTGTCCACGCCGATCTCGCCGCCGTGCAATTCCACGATGCGCCGGCAGATGGCCAGGCCGAGGCCGGTGCTGGTTTCGCCGCCGGTGGGCCGGTTGCTGAGGCGCGCAAAGCGGGTGAAGACCTTTTCCAGGTCGGCATCGGTGAGCCCCGGCCCTTCGTCGCTGACCTGGCAGCAGACCCGGTTGCCGGTGTGGCGGGTGCGAATGGTGACCGTGCTGCCCAGGGGCGAGTACTTGATGGCGTTGTCGATCAGGTTGTTGATCACCTGGGTGATGCGGGTGTCGTCGGCGCGGATCTCCGGCAGGTGTTCGTCCAGTTCCGTGTGCAGGGTGATCTGCTTGCGTTCGGCATAGGCGCGGTTGCTGGTGACGATGAAGCGGATCAGCAGGTTGAGATCCACGGCCACCGGCTCGCAGGTGATGCTGTCCTCGTGCAGCACGATTTCGCCAAGGAAGTCGTTGACGATGTCCTGCATGTAGTCGTCGGAGCGGCGGATGAGATCCAGCAGTTCCGGCAGGTCCGCCGGCGGCTTGCCGGTGATGCGCAGCTCGTCGTGCAGGGTGTCGATGATGTCGCGGATCACGGCCAGCGGCTTGCGCAGATCGTGGCGGGCGAAGCCGATGAACTCGTCGGCCCGGCGCAGGGCCGCTTCCAGCTGTTCGTTGGTCTCGCGCAGGCGGGCGGTGGCTTCGTCCACCCGTTGCTGCAGGTTCTCGTTGAGCTGTTCCAGGCGGTGGCGGGAGATGAGCAGGCCGCTGATCAGGTTGTGCAGGGCATCGTCGAGCTGACCGATCTCGCGCGGGACGAGGCGGCCGGGGGAGGGCAGTTCGCCGCGAAAGCGGTTGCGCACCATGTTGTCGGCCGCGGTGGCGAGCTGGCACAGCGGCCGGCTGATGAGCCGGGACATGAACACGGCCACGGCGATGGCCAGCAACAGGCCGGCCAGGGCCCAGCCGAGATTGGTGAACAGCAGGGCGTTGACCTGCCGGGCCACCTCGGCCTTCGGCTGCGGCACCATCACGCCCCAGCCAATGCCGGGCACGCTGGTGAAACCGGCCACCATGTCCTGTTTGACGAAGGGCGAATAGAACTCGGTGACCCCGGTCTGGCCGGCCATCATCTTCCGCACCACGGACAGGTGGGAGAGATCGCGGATCTCGCGCATCCAGTCGGGGTTGGGGTGGGCGATCACCCGGCCGGCCTGATCGACGATGGCCGAATGGCCGCGATCGCCGAAGTGGATGTTGCGCCGCAGCTGTTCGATGTAGGCGATGTTCAGTTCGGCCAGCAGCAGCGCCTTGATCCGGCCGTGATCGCCGAAGATCGGCTGCGACATGAGAATCGCGGGTTCGTCGGTGAGTGGACTGTAGCGCATCCGGGACAGGCAGGGCCGGCCCTGTTCCAGGGTGTCGAGGAAGACCCGGTCACGGGCGAAGAGCCGGCGCTGGCCGGGGGCGATGGTGGCAAGGGCGGTGGAATAGATCAGCTCGCCGTCCCGCGACAGCAGCGACAGGTTGCGAAAGTCGGGCAGGATGGTGCTGGAGTCCCGCAGCAGATCGACAATTTCGGCGTCGGTCGGATGTTCGCCCAGCCGGTTGGCGAGCATGGCCAGCATGGTCTGGTGATCCTTCACGTACAACTGCAGCGGCGAGGCCAGGTTCATGGCCAGCAGCCGGTGCTTTTCGTATACCTCCCGCCAGGCGTCGTCCCAGGCCGCCTGGTAGAGACGGTAGCCGAGCAGGGCCAGCGGCATCACGGCCACCAGCACGAAGGCGAACAGCAGCAGCTGGTTCAGGGGCCGTCGCAGCAGACGACCGGGAAGGCCGGGTTTTCCCATGTTGGCTCGGTTCGCGGGCGATGACGGATCGTAAGGAAAGCGCGGATCGGATCTATCGGCAGGGTCGGCCGGGACTTTATCGCGACCGGCCTACGAGCCGGCCGTTTCCGTTTCCCGGTGCAGGTACTGGCGGGTGAGATCGGCCGCGCGCATGGGCCGGCAATAGAGGAAGCCCTGGTACCGGTGGCAGCCGTTGTTGCGCAGGAACTCGGCCTGGGCCAGGGTCTCCACGCCTTCGGCCACCACCTCGAGGCCCAGGTGGCGGGACATGGAAAGGATGGTCTCGACGATGGCCGCGTCGTTGGGATCCTCGGTGATGTCCTGTACGTAGGCGCGATCGATCTTCAGTTCGTCCAGCGGCAGGTGCTTGAGATAGTAGAGAGACGAATAGCCGGTACCGAAGTCGTCCACCGAGATGCGCAGGCCCAGTTCCTTGAGGGCCTTGAGCTTGGCGATGGTGTCGTCCAGATCCTCGATCAGGGTGCCCTCGGTGATCTCCAGGGTCAGCAGTTGGGGATCGACCCCGGTGCGGCGGATGATCATGGCCACCTGATCGATGAAACCGCTGTGACGGAACTGGATGGGGCTGACGTTGATGGACAGGCCGGGCGTGTGCACGGCGGCATCGTCCATCCAGGCGCGCAACTGCTGGCAGGCGGTGAGCAGCACCCATTCGCCGATGGACAGGATCAGGCCGGTCTCCTCGGCCAGGGGAATGAACTCGCCCGGCGGCACCTGGCCGCGGCTGTCGTGATGCCAGCGGATCAGGGCTTCCGCGCAGACCGGCTGTTGCCGGTCGTCCACCTGGGCCTGGTATTCGAGGAACAGCTGGTCCTGACGCAAGGCCTCGCGCAGATCCTCCTCCAGCGCCAGCCGCGCGTCGGCCTCGGCCTGCAGGCTGGGGTGGTAGTAGGCGATGGTGTCGCGGCCGTTGCCCTTGGCCTGGTACATGGCCGCGTCGGCGTGGTTGAGCAGCACGTCGGCCCGCTTGCCGTCCTCGGGGAACAGGGCGATGCCCAGGCTGGCGGTGATGTGGAAGCTGTGGCCGTCGAGATCGTAGCCGCCGCTGATCCGGTTGCGGATCTTCTCGGCCACCTGCCAGGCGTGCTTGGCCGCCTGGGCGGGATCGGCGTCCAGCGCCGGCAGCATGATCACGAACTCGTCGCCGCCGAGGCGGGCCACGGTGTCCTCCTCGCGCAACGATTCGGTGAGGCGCCGGGTGACCTGCTGCAGCAGCATGTCGCCGGCCCGATGGCCCAGGCTGTCGTTGAGCAGCTTGAAGCGATCCAGATCGATGAAGATCAGGCCGCCGTGGGTGTTCTCGCGCTGGGCATGGGCGATGGCCTGCTGCAGACGGTCGAGCATCAGCCGGCGGTTGGCCAGGCCGGTGAGGGGATCGTAATAGGCCAGGCGCTCGATTTCCTGCCGGGCCTGATGCCGTTCGGTGATGTCCTGCACCGCGCCGCGCAGGTAGGTGGCCTTGCCGTTCTCGTCCCGTTCCACCATGCCCGACAGTTCCACCCAGCGGATCGCGCCATCGGTGCGGATGACGCGGTATTCCACCAGCAGCGGGGCGTTTTCCTCGAGGCTGCGCCGGATGGCCTCGTCCAGCCGGGCGGTATCCTCGGGATGCACCAGGGTCATGCTGGTGTCGAGGGTGTGGCCCAGCTCGCCGGGCCCGAGGCCATAGATGGCCTCGGCCCCTTCGGACCAGGTGACGTAGTCGTTGGCGATGTTCCACTCCCACAGGCCCACGCCGGCGGCGTGCGTGGCCAGGCGGATCTGGGCTTCCTTGCGCTCCAGTTCCAGCAGCAGTTGCTGGTACTGGCGTTCGGCGGCGCGCCGTTCGGTGACGTTGCGCATGATGCCGATCAGGGTGGGCTGACCGTCGAGCAGCACACGGGTGAGGCTCACTTCCACGTCGATGCAGTCGCCGTTGGGCAGCTCCTTCATCCAGTCGAAGATGCGGGGCTGGCCGGCCAGCACGTCGCGGATGATTTCCTGCGCCTTTTCCATCGAGTCGCGCCCGTCGGCCTGGGTGGGTGGCGAGAGGTCCACCGGCGAGCGGCCGATGACCTCCTCGCGCGGCCGTTGCAGGATCTCCAGCAGCTTGTCGTTGCAGTCGATGAGCACGCCGTCGCGGATCATCAGCACGCCATCGTTGAGGGCGTCGATGAGGCTCTGGTAGCGGGACTGGCTCTCCAGCAGGGCGCGGGTGGTCTGGTCCAGTTCGCTGAGATCGCTGAGGCTGGCGACGAAGTGGGTGATGTGGCCCTGCTCGTCGCGCACCGCGTTGATCGTCGCCCACACCGGCAGGGTCTGCCCGTCGTGCCGCCGGAGCGCGCGGCGGCCGCTCCAGGCACTCTCCCGGGCCTGGGACAGGCAGTGCTCGATGGGGGGCGCGTCCGGGCTTTCGAGGCTGTCCAGTTCGGCCAGGGCGTGACCGCGAATGGCCTCGGCGGCATAGCCCGTGAGCCGGTCGAAGGCAGGATTGACCCGCAGGATGCGGCCTTCCGGATCGGTGATGACGATGGCGTTGTGGGTGTCGAAGGCGATGGCGGCGATGCGGCTTTCCTCGCGCAGCCGGAAGTCCTCGGTCACGTCGCGGAACACCAGGATCAGGCCCTCCAGGGCACCGTCGTCGTGGCGGACCGGCGCCACGCTGGCGGTGATGCGGCGCAGTTCACCGTCGCGCCGGCGCAGCCGGGTGTTGTCGCCGAGGTTGAGGGCCTGGCTGCTGTCGTTCAGGCGCTCCACCAGCTGGCCGACGAGACGGCCCGCTTCGTCCTCGAGCACGAACACCGACTCCAGCGGCCAGCCATGGGTCTCTTCGGCAGACCAGCCGGTGAGGGCTTCGGCGGCCGGGTTGAGACGGGTGATGCGCCCGCGCTCGTCGGTGGTGATCACTGCCTCGCCGATGGCTTCCAGGGTGCGGGAGAGCTGTTGTTCCCGCTGTTGCAGGAAGTCCAGGGCCTGCTGGAGCTGATGGCCCATCAGGTTGAAGGCCTCGGCCAGTTCGGCGATCTCGCCACGGCCGGTCACCGGCAGGGGTTCGAAGTGGTTCCGGGCCAGGAGCCGGGCGCGCTGGGCCAGCAGCCGCAGCGGCCGGCGGATGAACAGGTGCTGGAGCAGGAACAGGACCAGCAGAACCGGCAGGAACAGGAGCAGCAGGCGCTTGCCGTCGTTGTCCAGCACGCCGGCGAGCAGGCTGTCGGGCTGCGGATGCCGGGCCAGCATGAACAACAGGCGTGGCGGCGCATCGTCCCCGCCGGGCAGGGGCTGGCAGGCCACCAGCCGGTCCGGTGGTCGTTCACGCATGATCAGGCGGCCGGCGGCGAGTGCCTCGCGGGCCAGGGCCGGGTCGAAGTCGTCGGCGCTGGCCTGGCCGACCGAGTGCAGGATCTCGCCGCCCGCGGTGACGATCATCAGGGCGGTCATGCCCGGCTCGTCGGCATACAGCGACAGCAGGGTCTCGTCCGGCAGGGCCGGGCTGCCCCGGGCCGCCAGGGTGGCCAGCCGCTGCATGTCGCGGGTCAGGCTGGCACGGTGCTCCGCCAGGTGTTCCGCCGCCATCTGCCGCTGGTGAACGGCATCGACGATCAGCAGCAGGCCGGCCAGCAGCACGGTCAGCAGGATCGGCAGCCACAGACGCAGGTCGATGGAGAACAGGCGCTTCATCCGGGCCGGGCTTGCATGGTCGGGATCGGTTTCGGGCACGGCAAGCTTCCTTGTCTGCGAAAGGGGTGGAACGGACGGGTTGGTCGGTACGGACATCTGCGGTCGCGCCGGGCGTGTTGCGGGCGGATCGGCCATTGGGCCCGGGCGATACCTATATCTATCGGCAGAGCCCGGAATTTGTTTATACCGCGATTCCGGCGCCAGGTCCGTTGCCGGCGGCCCGTTCGGGTACAATGCGCACCGGCCCAACCCCTGCGAGATCGCGCCCGCCCATGACCCTGTTGCATATCCTGCTCCTGGCCGTGCTCCAGGGGCTGACCGAATTCCTGCCCATCTCCAGCTCCGCCCATCTCATCCTGGTTCCCAGCCTGACCCACATGGCCGATCAGTCGCTGGCCTTCGACGTCTCGGTCCACGTGGGCACGCTGACGGCGGTGGTCTGGTACTTTCGACGCGAGGTGGGGCGCCTGCTGGCCGACTGGGGCGCATCCTGCGTCCGCCGCGGGCCGGTGGGCGAGAGCCGCCTGGCCTGGATCCTGATCGTGGCCTCGGTGCCCGTCGGCCTGGCCGGGCTGCTGCTGCACGATCTGGTCGAGACGGTCCTGCGTTCGCCGCTGGTGATCGCCGCCACCACCATCGGTTTCGGCCTGTTGCTGTGGTGGGCCGACGTGGCCGGCGCCCGCAAACGGGACGAACACCACATCGGCTGGCGCGATGGCCTGCTCATCGGCCTCGCCCAGGCGCTGGCGCTGGTGCCGGGCACGTCCCGCTCCGGCGTGACCATGACGGCCGGCCTGTTTCTGGGCCTCACCCGCCAGGCGGCGGCGCGCTTCTCCTTCCTGCTGTCGATCCCGGCCATCCTCATGGCCGGCGGCTACCAGAGCCTGAAACTGCTGCAGGCCGGGGAAGGCGTCGACTGGGCGGCACTGGGGCTCGGCGCCCTGTTTTCGGCCGTTACGGCCTATCTGTGCATCGAACTGTTTCTGAAGTGGCTGGACCGGATCGGCATGCTGCCGTTCGTGATCTATCGGCTGTTGCTGGGCCTGGTGCTGCTATACTTGTATTACTGAACCTGCCTGCAACGTCGTATTCTGCCGTCCGGCCCTGCCCGTCGCCAGTCGTTCGCTGAGCCAGGCCATCCGGCTTGCAGGGTTCGTATCAGGAGCATGCCCATGCCTGTCGTCACCCGGGTCCATCCCGAGGAGAACATCATCGTCCACCGGGCGACGGGCCAGCTCGAGATCGACGACATCACCCGGGCCTTCGACAATGCCATGGCGGATCCGGATTTCCGCCCCGGCATGAATTCATTGTGGGACCTGCGCAACGCCGCGGTTCACTCCTCGCCCGACAAGCTCCAGGAACTGGTCACCCATGTGGCCCTGAGCCGCGACAGGCGCGGCACCCGCTATCGTCTGGCCATCGTGGCCCAGGATTCGGTGCTGCTGATGCTGGCCGACATCTTCAAGGCCCTGACCGGTCCGCTCTCGTTCGAGGTGCGCATCTTCCGCGATGACGACGAAGCCTGGAACTGGCTCAGGCAGGGCAGCACCAGCGCGGCCTGAGAGAGCGCTACCGTTCCGGTCCGGGCGGGTTGCCTGCATCCGCCTGCTAGAATACCGCGCATGACCGCTTCCGAGGACAAGCTCTTCGCCCGACCCCGTCATCTCGTGGACTTTGCCTTCGACGAGGCAGTGGCCCGCGTGTTTCCGGACATGATCCGGCGTTCGGTGCCCGGTTACGAAACCCTGATTGGCCTCACCGGGCTGCTGGCGGCCGAACATGCCCGTCCGGGCAGCCGGATCTACGATCTCGGGGCCTCGCTCGGGGCGAGCACGCTGGCCATCGCCCGCTGCCTCGCCACCCCGGACGTGCAGCTGATCGCCGTGGACAATGCCCCGGCCATGAGCGAACGTTGCGCCGGCGTGCTGCGCGAGGCCCTGCCCGATCGGGCCGTGGACGTGGTCTGTGCCGACATCCGCGATCTGCACATCGAGAATGCCTCGGTGGTGGTGCTCAACTTCACCCTGCAGTTCATCGACCCCGACGACCGGCTGGACCTGCTGCAGCGCATTCGCGCCGGCCTGCTGCCGGGCGGCGTGCTGCTGCTGGCCGAGAAGGTCGCCTTTGCCGATCCGCAACGGCAGCAGCGCATGACGGCATGGCACACGGCCTTCAAGAAGGCCAACGGTTACAGCGAACTGGAAATCAGCCAGAAACGCGCGGCCCTTGAGAAGGTGCTGCTGCCGGACACCCTGGACACCCACCGGGCGCGACTGCGCGAGGCGGGTTTCCGGGTCGTGGACGAATGGTTCCGCTGTCTGAACTTCGCCGGCCTGCTGGCACAGTGCTGATGGACGTGGCTCACCTGCAGGCCGCCCTGGCGGAGGGCCCCCTGGCGCGCTGGGCCGCGCAGTTGCCGGAACAGGTTGCTCGCGGGCTCGATCCGCGCCGACATGGCGATCTGCCCCGCTGGCAGGCCGCAGTGGCATCCCTGCCGGACGTTGCCCCGTCCACGGTGGACCTGTCGGCCGACGCGATCCGCATCGGCCGGGCTGCGGATCTTTCGCCGGCACAGCACGCGATGCTGGTTGCGGGACTGCGGGCGCTGCATCCCTGGCGCAAGGGGCCGTACGACCTCTTCGGCCTGACCATCGATACCGAATGGCGCTCCGACTGGAAATGGCAGCGCCTGGCCGATCACATCACGCCGCTGGACGGGCGACTCGTGCTCGATGTGGGCTGCGGCAACGGCTATCACGCCTGGCGCATGCGCGGCGCCGGCGCCGCGCGCGTGATCGGCATCGATCCCTCGGCGCTGTTCGTGATGCAGTTTCAGGCCGTGAAACGCTATCTGCCCGCGGAGCCGGTGGACGTGTTGCCCGTGGGCATCGACGATCTGCCCCCGAAGCTGCAAGCCTTCGATACGGTGTTCTCCATGGGCGTGCTCTATCATCGCCGCTCGCCGCTGGATCATCTGCTGCAGCTGAAGGACGCCCTGCGTCCCGGCGGCGAACTGGTTCTGGAGACGCTGATCGTCGAGGGTGACGAAAATACCGTGCTGGTGCCGGAGGGGCGTTACGGCAAGATGGGCAACGTCTGGTTCATTCCGTCCGTGCCCCTGCTGGAACGCTGGCTGCGCCGTTGCGGCTATGGCGATGTGCGGGTGGTGGACGTGACGCCCACCACCACCGCCGAACAGCGGGCCACCGAGTGGATGACCTTCCAGTCCCTGGCCGACTTTCTCGATCCGGCGGATCCGTCACGCACGGTGGAAGGCTATCCGGCACCGGTGCGGGCGGTGGTGGTGGCCAACAGGTCCTGAAGCGCATTTCCGTGCGTTCATTGCCATGAATCTTGAATGTTTCGAAATGTTTTTTCGCGTGATGTAGGAGCGGCGCACAGCCGCGATA
>JALVBM010000359.1 GCA_027010665.1 Chromatiales bacterium | reverse complement strand
TCGATGCCCTGGTCGAGGCCGTGCGCGAGGCCACCGTATCCGCCCAGATCAACGGTCGGATCGTGAAGATCTACTACGATGTGGACGACTACGTGGAGAAGGGCGCGGTGCTGCTCAGGTTCCGCGACACGGAAGTGCGCGCCCGTTTCGAGGCCGCCAAGGCCGCCTACGACGAAGCCCGTACCGCCCATGCGCGGGTCAAGGAGCTGTTCGCCAAGAACCTGGTCTCCAAGTCGCAGATGGACAAGGCCGAGGCCCGGCTGAAGGCGGCCAAGGCGCGGCTCGACGAGGCCCGCGAGAACCTGGCCAATACCCAGGTGCGCGCGCCCTACAGCGGCATCGTGGTCAAGCGCCACGTGGAGGTGGGTGAGCTGGCGCGGGTGGGCCAGCCCCTGTTCACCGGCATCTCCCTCGAAGAGCTGCGGGCCACGGCCAACGTGCCCGAGGACATCATCAACGTGGTGCGCCGCAACAAGACTGCGCGGGTGATCCTCGACCGTGCCGACAACCGCAGCGTGCCGGCCGAGTCCATCACCATCAGCCCCTATGCCGATCCCGCCACCCATACCTTCAACGTGCGCGTGAACCTGCCGAAGGGCGACTATCACATCTATCCCGGCATGTTCGCCAAGGTCGCCTTCCTCGTGGGCAAGACCCGTGAACTGGTCATTCCCCGGCGCGCCGTGGCCCATCGCAGCGAGGTGACCGCCGTCTACGTGGTGGACGAGCAGGGGCGCATCGCCTTTCGCCAGATCCGGGTCGGCCGGCATGCCGCCGACGACGTGGTGGTGCTGGCCGGTCTGAGCGAGGGCGAGAAGGTAGTGCTCGATCCGGTGAAGGGCGCCGCCGCCTACAAGGCCCAGCACGCCGCCCTGGCCGAGGCCGGCGACCATGAGTAAGCCGCTGGGGATTTCCGGGCGCATCGCCCGGGCCTTCCTGACCACCGAGATCACGCCCCTGCTGGCGCTGGTGGGCTTCCTGCTCGGGGTCTTCGCGGTGATGATCACGCCGCGCGAGGAAGAGCCGCAGATCAACGTCACCTTCGCCAACGTCTTCATCGCCTTCCCGGGCGCCTCGGCGAAGGAAGTGGAGGCGCTGGTGAGCACGCCGGCGGAGCAGATCCTCTCCGAGCTGGAGGGGCTCAAGCATGTCTATTCGGTTTCCCGGCCCGGCATGTCGATCCTCACCGTGCAGTTCAAGGTGGGCGAGGATCGCACCCAGGCCATCGTGCGCCTCTACAACGCCTTGTACTCCAAGCAGGACTGGTTGCCGAAGGGCCTCGGCGTGTCCCAGCCCATCATCAAGCCCAAGGGCATCGATGACGTGCCCATCGTCACCCTGACCCTGTGGACCGAGGATCCGCAGCGCGGCGGCTATGAACTGACCAAGGTGGCCCATGCCCTCGAGGCCGAACTGAAGCGGGTCAAGGGCACGCGGGACATCTACACGGTGGGCGGGCCCGAACAGGTGGTGCACGTGCTGTTCGAGCCCAGCCGGCTGGCCGCCTACCAGCTTTCCATCGACGATCTGCGTTTCGCCCTCACCCAGAGCAACGCCACCCGGCCGTCCGGCAACATGGTGGCCAACAACAAGGAGATTCCGGTCCAGACCGGCACCTTCCTCAGTTCCGTGGACGAGGTGGAGGATCTGATCGTCGGGGTGCACGAAGGCAAGCCGGTCTATCTGCGGGACGTAGCCACCATCCGCCGCGGCCCCGACCATCCCGAGCAGTATGCCTGGCTCGGTACCGGGCCGGCCGCCCATACCAAGGGCATCGGCGTGCAGGGCGAGTTCCCGGCCGTGACCCTGGCCATTGCCAAGCAGCCGGGCACCAATGCGGTGAACATCGCCGAGCAGGTCATCGAGCGCGTCGGCCAGCTCAAGGGCATCTTCATTCCCGAAGGCGTCAACGTCACCGTTACCCGCAACTATGGCGAGACGGCCAATGCCAAGGCCCAGAAGCTCATCGGCAAGCTGATCTTCGCCACCACCTTCGTGGTGCTGCTGGTGCTGTTTGCGCTGGGTCGCCGCGAGGCAGTCATCGTGGGTCTGGCGGTGATCATCACCCTGGCCATCACCCTGTTCGCGTCCTGGGCCTGGGGTTTCACCCTCAACCGGGTGTCCCTGTTCGCCCTGATCTTCTCCATTGGCATCCTGGTGGACGATGCCATCGTGGTGGTGGAGAACATTCACCGCCACATGCAGCTCTATCCGGGTAAGAAACTCACCGAGGTCGTGCCCGGCGCCGTGGACGAAGTGGGCGGGCCCACCATTCTCGCCACCTTCACCGTGATCGCGGCGCTGTTGCCCATGGCCTTCGTCACCGGCCTGATGGGGCCGTACATGAGCCCCATCCCCATCAACGCCTCCATCGGCATGCTCA
>JALVBM010000358.1 GCA_027010665.1 Chromatiales bacterium | reverse complement strand
AGGGCCGGGCCGGGATCCGCAAGCCGGTCACCGCGCGGCCGCCGGTCACGCCCCGTCCGGCGCCCACCGCCCGGCGGGCAAGCAACAAACCGATCCGCCTGCTGGCCATCGGCACCTCCACCGGCGGGCCGGTGGCCTTGCAGAAGGTGCTCACCCGCCTGCCCGCGGGCTTCCCGGCACCGATCCTGCTCATTCAGCACATGCCCGGCACCTTCACGCCGGCCTTCGCCAAGCGCCTCGACAGTCAGTGCGCGATCCGCGTGCGCGAGGCCCGGGATGGCGATCGCCTCGAACCGGGTCTGGCGCTGCTGGCGCCCGGCGGCATGCAGATGCTGCTCGACGGCCGGCCCGGCAGCGAAGTGGTGCGCATTGGCGAGGACAACAGCCAGACCTACAAGCCGTCGGTGGATCTCACCCTCACCTCCGTCGCCAAGGTCCATCCCGGCGACACGCTGGCGGTGATCCTCACCGGCATGGGCGCCGATGGCGCCCAGGGTGCGCGCATCCTGCACGACAAGGGCTCCACCATCTGGGCCCAGGACGAGGCCAGTTGCGTGGTCTACGGCATGCCGGCGGCGGTGGTGGAATCGGGCGTCGCCGAACAGATCCTGCCGCTGGACGAGATCGGCGATGCCATCGCCCGGCGGGTGCGCTGATGGACGTGCTGAGCCTGCTGGGACTGGTGCTGGGGATCGCCGCGATCCTCTTCGGCCAGTATCTCGAGGGCGGCCACATCACCACGCTGCTCAACGGCCCGGCGCTGCTGATCGTGATCGGCGGCACCTTCGGCGCCGTCATGCTGCAGTCGCCCATGCGGGTGTTCCTGCGTGCCATGCGCATGCTGTTCTGGGCCTTCCGCGCGCCGAAGCTGGACTTCGAGGAAGGCATCGAGAAGATCGTCAAATGGAGCCACATCGCCCGCAAGGAAGGCCTGCTCGGGCTGGAGGACGTGGAGGATCACGAGTCGGACCCCTTCACCCAGAAGGGCCTGCAACTGCTGGTGGATGGCAGCGAGCCCGACATCATCCGCAGCATCCTCGACGTGGAAATCGGCACCCGAGAGCGCTTCGACATGCAGGCGGCGAAGGTCTTCGAGAGCATGGGCGGCTATGCGCCCACCATCGGCATCATCGGCGCGGTGCTGGGCCTGATCCAGGTGATGGGCAACCTCTCCGATCCGAGCCGCCTGGGTGCCGGCATCGCCGTGGCCTTCGTGGCCACCATCTACGGCGTGGGCTCGGCCAACCTCGTCTTCCTGCCCATCGCCAACAAGCTCAAGGCCCTGGTGCGGCATCATGCCCACTACCAGGAGATGATCGTCGAAGGCATGGCCTCCATCGCCGAGGGCGAGAACCCCCGCAACATCGAAACCCGCCTGCTGGGTTTCCTGCACTGAGGGCGCCGCCATGCGAGGCCGCCGTCGCCGCGAGGAAGAACACGACCACGACCACGAGAACACCGAGCGCTGGCTGGTCTCCTATGCCGACTTCATCACCCTGCTGTTCGCCTTCTTCGTGGTCATGTACTCCATGTCCTCCATCAACGAGGGCAAGTACCGGGTGCTGTCCGACACCCTGGTGGAAGCCTTCAAGACCCCGCCCAAGTCGCCCGAACCCATCCAGCTCGGCGAACCGCGCAAGTCCCTCGATCCCGTCGACAAGCTGATCGAAAAGCCGGACATCATCGAACTCAAACCCGAGCCGGTGGTGGACACCACCCAGACCGCGCGCATCGCCCAGCAGCTCCAGCAGTCCCTCAAGCCGCTGCTGGATCGCAACCTCATCAAGATCAAGCACGACAAGCTGTGGGTGGAGGTGGAGCTGAACAACCGCATCCTGTTCGCCAGCGGCGAGGCCGAACTGCAGCCCTCGGCCTACCCGGTGCTGCGCCAGCTCGCCCGCGAACTCAGGGATCTGCCCAACCACATCGACGTGGAGGGCCACACCGACAACCTCCCCATCCGCAACGAAGTGTTCCGCTCCAACTGGGAGCTGTCGGCGGCCCGCGCCGCCAGCGTGGTGCACCTGCTCACCCGCGAGGGCGTCGATCCCTCGCGCCTGTCGGCCATCGGCTACGGCGAGTTCCGGCCCATTGCCGACAACCGCACGCCCGAGGGCCGGCGCCGCAACCGGCGGGTGGCCATCATCATCCTCGCCGACAAGCATGCCCGGCGCATGCTGGAGATTGAACGCCAGGGCCGGCAGCACTGACGGCACGGATCTTGTATTGTTATATCTGACATATCCGACCCGGCGCGCGGCCCGTCCGTGCGCGTCCCGGCACGGCCGCGATCTTCCGCCCGGCAGGCGGATGCCGCCGGCCTTGCCGCCATCACTGAACCGACAGGAGAACGCCTTGCAGGTCTGGGCCGTGGCCAACCAGAAGGGGGG
>JALVBM010000357.1 GCA_027010665.1 Chromatiales bacterium | reverse complement strand
CATGCGTTTGTTGAACGAAGCCGCTAACGCGGAGAATCCCTTACCTTCCACATTCTCCTGATTCTATTCTATCTTCATGGTTTTAACCACAATGGAGTAAAACCATGACATTTCGTTCCAACAACCCTGCAAACCGTCCTGATCATTTTAACAAGCTTTATGACAAGCATGTAAAGCGCTTACATTTACACGGCTTACGTCATAAAACCATTGATGCCTATTCACGTGCTATCCGCCGTATCGGTGCTGCTTTTGGTTATCAGATTGAATCACTCACTGAAGATCAGTTGCTTGATTATTTCTCTGCCTTGTTACAAAGCCATTCCTTTAGCACCGTAAAGTTGGATTTGTATGGTCTCAAGTTCTTTTACCTGCATACGCTTAAGCGTGACTGGAAGGATATCCCTCTGGTCAAGACCCCTCGGGTAACCGTTTTGCCCGATGTGTTGAGTGTCGAGGAGGTTGGCTTGTTGCTTTCACGCACACGGGTACTGAGTTACCGCGTCTTTTTCTATACGACTTATAGTCTGGGTTTGCGATTAGGCGAGGCGTTGTCACTGCAAATCGGTGATATTGACAGCAATAGAATGCAGGTACACATTCGCAAGGGAAAAGGTGGCAAGGATCGCTTTGTGCCGTTGCCTGTGGCGACCTTGAAGGTCTTGCGTCAGTTTTGGTCGGTACATAAGCATCCCCGGTTTTTATTCCCTGCTCGCAAAAAGTCTTTGGCTGCGGTTGCTCGTGCCAGTAAGACCCTGGATCGTGGCGGTGTTCAAAAAGCGATGGCTGAGTTAGTGAAGGAGTGTGGTTTTAAAAAAACATTACCCTTCACAGCCTGCGCCACAGTTATGCTACTCACCTGTTAGAAGCAGGTGTTGACCTGCGCGAAGTCCAAAGCATCCTCGGACACAGCTCTTTACGCACTACCGCAATCTACCTTCACTTAACCCCTAAAACCCACCAGCGTACTCTGCATCATTTGAACCAGCTGATGAGTTCGGTGACGATCGGCTGGGGGACAAAATGAGACTCTCTGCCATTATCCAGCAATTTGAAGGTGATTATGTTGAGCAATACGGCAACGCCAGTCTGCCCAGCCACCATAAAGCGTTGTCTGCCTTAAAAGGCTGCCGCAGTGAATACAGCCCCATGATGAAAGTGGCGTGTGGGGAGTGCGAAAAAACGGCTTTTCTGCCCCACTCCTGTGGGCACCGGAGCTGCCCGCATTGCCAGCATCATGCTTCACAGCAATGGATCGACAAGCAGCTTGAACGGCGTGTCAGGGGAAACTATGTGCTAGCCACCTTTACCGTTCCTGCCGAGTTTCGAGACCTTTTTTACTCTCATCAGCGTAAGCTCTACAGTCTGATGTTTGGAACGATCTGGGAAACTCTGCAAACCTTCAGTGAGAATGACAAAAAACTGCAAGGGACACCCGGTGCCATTGCTGTATTGCACACTCATAGTCGCAAGCTGGATTACCATCCGCATATTCATGTCGTGATCCCTATGGCTGCCGTCAATAAAAAACAGCGACTATGGCGAGAGAAAGCGGGTCACTTCCTGTTTGATCACAAGGCGCTTGCCAGGGTTTTCCGTGCCAAAATGCTAACTGGTATCAACCAGCTGGGTTTAACACTCCCTGCAAAATATCCACAAAGGTGGGTGGTGGATTGTAAAGCGGTAGGCAAAGGTGACAAAGCGATTGTCTACCTTGGGCGTTATCTCTACCGTGGTGTGATCCGTGAAAAAGACATCCTCAGGGTAGAAAACGGGGAAGTGACGTTCCGTTACCAGGACAGTGTAACCAAAAAACAAGAAACGCGCACCGTCAGTGGTGCAATGTTCCTCTGGCTACTCATGCAACATGTCCTGCCCAGAGGCTTTAGACGTTCAAGGAACTACGGCTTTTTACACCCTAACAGCAAGCTGCTTAAACAGATCCAGCTCATCACACAGGTATTTATCAAACCAACCATCCCTACACAGCGGGCAAAGATAATATGCCCCTGCTGTGGTGGGGAAATGAAGATTGTGCAAACACGGATAAAAAATAGCAAACAGCGCTGGAGGCAACTATCCGATTTAAAGCCACAAGGGGTCACTGCGTGATGTAGACAATAACCGCCAGCACTGAAAAAAACGTCATCGAGGATGAAGGATAACGGCTGGGTGGAATTAATGGAAAATGGTTAAAATGTCGCTAAAACAGAAGGGAAACTCAGACATAAGCGCGCAATGAAAACTCCGCAGCACTCAATTCATCGCTAGTGCTCAAAATGAAGTAAATCTGAAAAAAGTAATCTACATAGGAAGTCACCAGAAACCGGGCTTGTGCAACAAACGGTTCAGCTCGTGGCTTCTCGCTGTGCTCGAATCACGATCTAACCT
>JALVBM010000356.1 GCA_027010665.1 Chromatiales bacterium | reverse complement strand
TCCGGCTTCGAGGATCTGTGCGCCGCCGGCGTGGTGCTCACCGGCGGCAGCGCCAAGATGGAAGGCGCGGTGGAGCTGGCCGAGGAGATCTTCCACATGCCGGTGCGCCTGGGCGTGCCCCAGTACGTCACCGGCCTGGTGGACGTGGTGCGCAACCCGATCTACTCGACCGGCGTGGGCCTGCTGCTGTTCGGCCACCAGAACCGCAGCCAGCCCGAACTGGACCGCCGCTACGGCGGCGGATTCCGCGGCGTCCTGAACCGCATGAAGAGCTGGTTCCAGGGCAATTTCTGAGGTTTCGATCCCGGCGGTCCCGCCAGGCCATCGGGTGAGGAAGAAGAACCGGCCAGGAGGCCATCGGCAACAACGTTTTTCAACGAGGAGGGGTGAATCATGCCATTTGAACTGATGGATACCTACGGGCAGAGTGCCGTCATCAAGGTGATCGGTGTCGGCGGGGGCGGCGGCAACGCCGTGGAACACATGGTGATGCAGAACCTGGAGGGCGTGGAGTTCATCGTCGCCAATACCGACTCCCAGGCGCTGAAGAACAGCTCGGCGCGCACCATCCTGCAGCTGGGGGGCAACATCACCAAGGGCCTGGGCGCCGGGGCCAACCCGGAGATCGGCCGCCAGGCGGCGATGGAGGATCGCGAGCGCATCCAGGAAGTGCTGGACGGCGCCGACATGGTCTTCATCACCGCCGGCATGGGCGGCGGCACCGGCACCGGCGGGGCGCCCATCGTCGCCCAGGTGGCCAAGGAGATGGGGGTGCTCACCGTGGCCGTGGTCACCAAGCCGTTCCCCTTCGAGGGCAAGAAGCGCATGGCCGTGGCCATGGACGGCATCGACGAGCTCAAGGGTTTCGTCGATTCGCTGATCACCATCCCCAACGAGAAGCTGCTGTCGGTGCTGGGCAAGAGCATCAGCCTGCTGGACGCCTTCAAGGCGGCCAACGACGTGCTGCTGGGCGCGGTACAGGGCATCGCCGAGCTGATCACCCGCCCCGGCCTCATCAACGTGGACTTCGCCGACGTGCGCACCGTGATGTCCGAGATGGGCATGGCCATGATGGGCTCCGGCCGCGCCGTGGGCGAGAACCGCGCCGTGGAAGCGGCCGAGGCGGCCATCGCCAGCCCGCTGCTGGAGGACGTCAACCTGGCCGGCGCCCGCGGCATCCTGGTCAACGTCACCGCCGGCATGGACATGGCCATCGGCGAATTCGAACAGGTGGGCGAGACGGTGCGCAACTTCGCCTCCGACAACGCCACCGTGGTGGTCGGCACGGTCATCGACCCGGAGATGGAAGGCGAGCTGCGCGTCACCGTGGTGGCCACCGGCCTCGGCCAGCCCCATGCGGCCACCGCCGGCGACGACAAGCCGGTCAAGCTGGTGGTGGACAAGACCCCGGAAGGCAAGGTGGACTACGGCCAGCTGGACCGCCCCACGGTGATGCGCCAGAAGGAGGCGCGGAAGGTGCGCACCGGCACGGGGGACGACATGGAATATCTGGACATTCCGGCATTCCTGCGCCGGCAGGCCGACTGAGCGTCGGCTTTCCGGCGCCGCCGGCGCGGCGGTTTTCCGCCAGGTGCTTGATTTGCATTCAAGTTTCTCCGGGCGGAGACGCTACAGATATCAGCGTTTGCTGAAATATGTGACGGTGATTTAAGATACCCGATTAAATCATGCGTATATTTCAGCAGTCGGATGTGCAGGCGCCTTGCAGGCCCGTTTCTTGCATCTAATCCGGGCGCCATATCGAGAACCAGAAAAAGGGACCCATCCGTGATCCAACAACGCACGCTGAAGAACATCATCCGCGCCACCGGCGTCGGGCTGCACACCGGAGAAAAGGTCTATCTCACGCTGCGTCCCGCGGCGCCGGACACGGGCATCGTCTTCCGGCGCGTGGATCTGGAACAGCCGGTGGAGATCGAGGCCAAGGCCGAAAACGTGGGCGACACCACCCTGTCCACCACCCTGGTCAACGGCGAGGTGCGGGTCTCCACCGTCGAGCATCTGCTCTCGGCCATGGCCGGCATGGGCATCGACAACGCCTATATCGATCTCAATGCCCCGGAAGTGCCGATCATGGACGGCAGCGCCGGGCCCTTCGTGTTCCTGATCCAGTCCGCCGGCATCCAGGAGCAGAACGCCCCCAAGCGCTTCATCCGCATCAAGCGCGCGATCACGGTGGAAGACGGCGACAAGTGGGTGAAGTTCGAGCCCTTCGACGGCTTCAAGGTGTCCTTCAGCATCGAGTTCGATCACCCGGCCTTCAAGGAAGATCACCAGACCGCGGAAGTGGATTTCTCCACCACCTCCTTCGTCAAGGAAGTCAGCCGCGCCCGCACCTTCGGCTTCATGAGCCAGATCGAGACCCTGCGCG
>JALVBM010000355.1 GCA_027010665.1 Chromatiales bacterium | reverse complement strand
CGGATCAGGTTGAACTCGTCGAGGATGGGCACGATCACCGCCTCGGCGGTGGGCATGCGGGTCAGGCCGATGACGAAGGCCAGCATCCAGCCGTAGCCCATGCCCAGCATGACCAGCATGCCGAGCAGGAAGGGAAAGGTGGTGTTGAGCACCGTCAGCCAGACGATGTCGCGGCTGAGCCGGCGCATCTCGGCCATGTCGATCTGCAGGCCGATGAAGAACAGCAGGAAGAGCACGCCAAGGTTGGCCAGGAAACCGAAGACCGGATAGAGGTCGGGGCCCAGCAGCAGTGCGTTGATGGGGGAATAGTGGGCGACCATCGCCACCACCAGGGCGCCAAGGATCCCGGGAATGCGGATGCGGGTCAGCACGGCGGCCAGCAGGTAGGAGGCCCCGAGCAGCAGGGTCAGGGCCAGCAGCAGTTTTCCAACGAGAATTTCCGACACGGCCCGATTCCAGATGAATTTTCCCCACCTTACCCCCGGAGCCCGCAGACTGACAAGAGACCGTCATGTTCGGCAAACCGGCTGCGGTCGTGCGGTGATTCGGCTACACTGAGAGCCCGGTTTTCCGATGGCGTGACGCAGACCTGCGAACAGGAGCAAGGCATGGCAACCCAGTCCAATTTCTCGCCCGGCGGCAAGAAGCCGGATCTCGAAATCAACAAGCCGGACGTAGCACGGAAGTTCTGGCAGAACCCGTGGTTCATTTTTATTCTCTATCTCATCATGCTCTATGTGTTCCTGTTCGCCTGGCCGGAACAGGGGCAGAAGACCGTGGAACTGCCCTACAACGAATTCCTGCAGGATCTGGAACAGGGCAAGATCCGATCGGTCACGTTCTACGACAGGAAATACATTCGCGGGGAATTCAAGGAAGAAGGACCAGACGGCAAGCCGAAGACCTTCGTTACCGTGCCCCTCGACGACCTCGAACTGGCCGAGAAACTCAAGCAGCACGACGTCGAAGTCAAGGTTCGCAAGGGGGACAACTGGCTGACCCTGTTCTTCATGAACTGGGTGCTGCCCATTGTCCTGATCACCATCTTCTGGATCTGGATCTCCAGGCGCATGGCCGGCGGCGGGCGCAACTTTCTCAATCTGGGCCCGGGCAAGGTGCACATCCATCCCGATACCGGCCCCAAGGTCACCTTCGACGACGTGGCCGGGGTGGACGAGGCCAAGCAGGAACTGCAGGAAGTCATCGAATTCCTCAAGGATCCGGAACGAATCCAGAGCCTGGGCGGGCGCATGCCCAAGGGGGTGCTGCTGGTGGGCCCGCCCGGTACCGGCAAGACCCTGCTGGGCAAGGCGGTCTCCGGCGAGGCCGGCGTGCCCTTCTTCTACATCAGCGGCTCCGAGTTCATCGAGATGTTCGTGGGCGTCGGGGCGGCGCGGGTGCGGGATCTGTTCGACCAGGCCCGCAAGAACGCGCCCTGCATCATCTTCATCGACGAGCTGGATGCGGTGGGCCGGGCCCGCGGCGTGGGGCCGGCCAGCGGCGGCAACGAGGAGCGGGAACAGACCCTCAACCAGTTGCTGGTGGAGATGGACGGTTTCGATCCGTCCGTGGGCGTGGTGGTCATGGCCGCCACCAACCGGCCCGAGCTGCTCGACAAGGCCCTGCTGCGTCCCGGCCGCTTCGATCGCCAGATCGTGGTGGACAAGCCGGATCTGGAGGAACGGGTGGCCATCCTCCGGATCCACGTGCGGCGCCTGAAGCTGGGCGACGACGTGGATCTGCAGGTCATCGCCCAGCGCACGCCGGGCATGGTGGGGGCCGATCTGGCCAACATCTGCAACGAGGCGGCCATCATCGCCGTGCGCCACAATCATTCCGCGGTGATGATGAGCGACTTCGAGGCAGCCATCGACCGGGTGCTGGCCGGGCCGGAGAAGAAGCATCGGGCGCTCGGTCCCGAGGAAAAGAAACGGGTGGCCTTCCACGAATCGGGGCATACCCTGGTGGCCGAAACGGTGCCCACCGCCGAGCCGGTGCACAAGGTGTCGATCATCCCCCGGGGCGTGGCGGCTCTGGGCTATACCCTCCAGCTCCCGGTGAAGGAAAAGTTCCTGTCCACCGAGGACGAACTCAAGGATCAACTGGCCATCCTGCTGGGCGGACGGGTGGCCGAGGAAATCGTCTTTGGCGTGGTCTCCAGCGGCGCGCAGAACGATCTGGAGAAGGCTACCGAGATTGCCCGTGGCATGGTCACCCAGCTCGGCATGAGTTCGAAACTGGGTCCGCTGACCTGGGGCAAGGTGCGCCGCTCGCTGTACCTGGGCACGGAAGAGATGGAAGAGCGCAACTACAGCGAACGGATCGCCGAACTGATCGATGCCGAGGTCAAGGCGCTGGTGGAGGAGGCCCACCAGCGGGCCACCGACATCCTGCAGCGCCGGCGCAAGACTCTGGACGCCCTGGCCACCCGGCTGGAGGAGAAGGAGGTCATCAGCGGTGACGAGGTCAAGGACGTGATCGCGTCCGTGGAAGGTGCTTCGGCAACATCCACGGCCGCCGGAAGCACGGATTGATGTGGATCGAGTGGCTGTTCCTGTGGGCGGCCACGGCGGCGGGGCTGCTCGTCACCGTGTGGATCGTGCCGGGTATCCGCGTGCGGGATGCCGGTGCCCTGCTGCTGGCGGCCGTGATCCTGCTGCTGGCCAACTCCTTCGTCCGGCCCCTGTTGCTGATGCTGACCCTGCCGCTGACCGTGCTCACCTTCGGCCTGTTCGTGCTGGTGATCAATGCCCTGATGCTGATGCTCACCTCGGCGCTGGTTCCGGGCTTCGAGGTGCGCGGGTTTGGCTCGGCCCTGCTGGGCGCCATCGTCATGGGCCTGCTGACGCTGCTGGGCCTGTTGCTGCTCGGCTGGCTGTTCCCGGAACATACCGTGATCATGATTCAGACCGTGCCCCACGGGGGCCGGGAAGTGCCGTTCTGAAACCGGGCATGTCCTGATTCCCCGGGATGGGAGGTCGTCATCCCCATTCGCCACTGCAGTGAATGAGCCCGGCTTCGCCGGCAGCCCGCCATCGGCACCGGCCCCTTCCCCGGTTAGCCGTTCGCGGCCCATGGTCGTGTCAGTGCCTCCCGACCCGCCAGGCCATGCCGGCACCCACGCCCAGGGTCACGATGCCCAGCACCACCAGACCGGCTATGGCCCCGCGATTGTGCCGGCGATCCCCGGCCAGCCAGGCATACAGGGCCTTGAGCAGATTGTTGCTGCCGGCGGCGATGACGATGGCCGCCGCCAGGGTGTCCAGGCCGGCCGACGGGTAGTTTCCCTTGAGCAGCGACAGCACGAAGGGATCGATGTCGGTGAAGCCGACCAGGAAGGACAGGACCTGCAGACCCAGGCTGCCGTAATGGTGCAACACCAGCTTCGACAGCAGGAGCATGAGCAGGAAAAGCGCCGCGAACAGGAAGGCCGTACCCAGTTCGAGCGGGTTGCGGCTGACGGCCTCGGCCCCCGGTGGTTGCGCGGTGGCATGGCTATGGATGCGAAACAGACAGTAGCCGATGCTCCCCAGGCCCAGAACCAGGAACGGCAACACGGTGGGGGCCAGAAACGCCGGATTGAGAATGAGGATCAGCAACAGCAGACGCAGGTACATCATGCCGGTGGCGGCGATGATGGCCAGGTTGAGGCTGTCGGCGGCGCCCGGCGTTTCCCGGGTCTTGCGGGCCAGCACCAGGGTGGTGGCGGTGCTCGAATAGAGACCGCCCAGCAGGCCGGTGAGCAGATAGCCCCGATGGGGAAACACGTAGCGTTGGAGGATGTAGCCCAGATAGGAAATTGCGGAAATGGCCACCACCGCCACCCAGATGCGAAACGGCGTGGTGGGCAGATAGGGAATCACCGCTTCGTCAGGCATCAGCGGCAGGATCACGGCGGCCAGCAGCAGGAACTTGGCCAGGGTCATCAGCTCCTGTCGATCGATGGTCTCGGTGAGGCGCAGGGTCAGGGGCCGGGCGTTGAGGATGAACACGATACTGACGAACTCGAGCACCAGAAACCACAGGGGCAGATGTCGGGTGATCGGGCCGAAGGTGTAGACCAGCAGGGCGATCAACAGCCCCAGGATGCCCGACTGGCCCTGACGCAGTTTGTGCAGGTAGAACAGACTGGTCCAGGCAATCAGCGCGAGCATGCCGCCCAGGTACAGGCGATAGCCGGAATCGAGATGGATCAGGACATATCCGAGCAGGGCAATGAAACCGTAGGTCCGCGCGGTACCAAAACGGAAGGCCCGATCCTTTTCCAGCAGGTATTCGCGATATTCCAGGCCGCTCAGATAGCCGAGCAGGCCAACCAGAACGAACTGGAACCAGATCTGTTCCAGCAGGTTGGATAACAGTGTCATGGACGCTGCCCCGGCAGGGCGACATAACCGGCCTTGCGGGCCACCGCCTGGCCCGCCGGTGAACGTACGAAGGCCAGGAAGGCCTGCAGGTGGGTCGGCAACGGCTGGCCGGGATGGACATTGATGGCGACGTTCAGGGTCCGGCTCAGCGGATAACGGCGATCGCGAATGTTTTCCGGTGTGGGCAGGTAGGCCGGTGCATACGGTGTGCGGGCGATGGCTAGCGGTCGCAGATCCGCCGAACGCAGCGCGCTGCCGGCAAAGCCCATGGCTGTCGTGTCGTTGCGGATCAGGGCGGCCACGTCGGCCGGGCCGACCAGGGCCTGGAAACGATCGCGAAAGTCGCCATTGCACAGGGCGATGCGCTTGAACAGGTGGTAGGCACCGGTATGGGCATCGAGCCCGGCGATGTGGATGGGCGCCGCGGCCAGCCGCCCTTTCAGACCGAGTGCCCGCCAGGTGTCGATGGCCCGGGGAGCACCACAGTAGCGGGTGCGGGAATAGACGGCATCGAGCTGTTGCAGGGTGATGCGTTCGAGGCGAATGGTCCGGTGGACGAACACGGCGATCCCGTCCATGGCCACCGGGATGATTTTCGGCGGATAGCCATGGCGGTCGACGAAGCGTTGCCGCTGACGTGTCGTCAGCGGCGCGCCGAGCAGAACGATATCGGCCGTGCCGTTGAGCAGGGCCTCGGCGCCGGCGGCGCCGCCGGGCGCCGCGATGGATACCGGAATTTCCGGCGCCCCCTGGTTGTAGGCCTGCGCCCAGGCCGTCATCAGGTTGGCCAGGGCAACGGAGCCGGTCATGTCCAGGCTGCCCTGGGCGCGGGCGGCCGGCAGACCGGACAGCATTCCGGCTATGAGCAGAACGAACGCATGCAAGCGTCTGGCTGCGATCGGCCGCTGTAAACGGTTTTGATGAATCATGAAACGGTTGCTCCTTCCTTTGCTTGCACGGCTTTGGGATCAGATCATGACATTGGCCTTGCGCTTGCGGTAGTAGCGCAGCACGGCCATCTTCACCACGTCGTTGAACACGAACCAGGACAGGGCGTAGGCCCACATGCCCAGCGCCCATTTCCAGCCGATGGGGGTCATGAGGCCGAAGCCGTAGACGGCGATGAGGGTGCCGGCCACCCGGCTGGAGAAGGTCGAGGTGAACAGGATCCAGGAGGGCCAGGGGCGCTTGAAGAACCAGTCGTCGATGCGGGTGTTGTAGATGGTGCCATGGCCGGCGATCACCAGCTTGGCGAAGAACACCGACTGCACGAAGTCGATGGGCAGCTTCAGGTAGACCATGACGATCCAGAACAGGGTGAAGGACGACAGTACCCCGGCCATGCCCAGCCAGCCGGCCATCACCAGCACTTCGTGCATGTCCCAGCGGATGGGCCGGTTGCGGATCCTGGTGTTGTCGTAGGCGATGGCCAGGATAGGGATGTCGTTGAGCAGGGCCAGGACGATGATCATCAGGGCCGTGACCGGATAGAACTGGAACACGCCGATGGCCAGGCCCATGAAGAAGATGATGCGGATAGTCTCGGCGATGCGGAAGATGGTGTAGCTCTGCATGCGCTCGAAGGTGATGCGCGCCTGCTTGATGGCCTCCAGGATGACGCCCAGGCCCGGTGCCATGAGCACGATGTCGGCGGCGGCGCGAGCGGCGTCGGTAGCGCCGCTGACGGCGATGCCGGCATCGGCCTTCTTCAGGGCCGGGGCGTCGTTGACGCCATCGCCGGTCATGCCCACGATGTGATCGGCCTTCTGCAGTTCGTCGACGATGAAGTACTTGTCTTCCGGATAGACCTGGGCGAAGCCGTTGGCCTGTTCGATGTGTTCGATGATCTCCGATTCATGGCGCTTGACGGTACCCGGCGGCAGCGGGATGTTGTTCAGCTCCTTGCGCACCAGGCGCACCACTTCATCGGCCTTCTTGTCCACTTCCTCTTCGGAAATGTCTCCCTTGAGCACCTTGACCAGGGCCCGGGACACCAGCCGGGCCAGGAACAGGTATTCCTCGGTGCTCTCGCCCTTGAGGTCGCGCACGTCCTCGATCCGATCGCCGATGTCGAGCAGGCGGGCGATGTAGCGGGCCACGGCGATGTTGTCGCCGGTGACCATCTTGACTTCGACACCCTGGGCCTTGAGCTGGGCGATGACCTCCTTTGAATCTTCCCGGGGCGGATCGAACAGGGGAATGAGCCCGACGAAGGCAAAGCCCTGGTCCGGATCCGTCTGCACCGCGACGCCCAGGGTCCGAAAGCCGTTTTCGGCGAAGGCCTCCACGTGCCGATAGGCTTCGGTCTTGTCGAAGTCGTGGTTGTGGCACATCTCGATGATGACCTGGGGCGCGCCCTTGATGGCCACGATCTGCCGGCCGTTCTCGTCCCGCAGGATGGCCTGGGACGACTTGCTGACCGGGTTGAAGGGAATGAACTTCTCGACCGTGTAGGCCTGCAGGCGCTCGCGCAGCTTGCGCAGATCCACCTCGGCGAAGATGGGCTCCTCGATGGGATCATGATTTTCCTCGCGGCTGGCCAGGGCAGCGTACAGGTACAGATCCTCTTCCCGGAACGGCGGATTCACGTAGGGTGGCGCCAGGCTCATGCGGTTCTGGGTCAGGGTGCCGGTCTTGTCCGAGCACAGCACGTCCACCCCGGCCAGTTCCTCGATGGCGTCCAGTCGGCTAACGATGGCCTGTTTGCGGGCCAGCACCGTGGCGCCGATGGCCATGGTCACGGTGAGCACGGCCGGCATGGCCACGGGAATGGCGGAGATGGTCAGCACCAGGGCATAGATCAGCAGATCGATCTCCGACTCGTGGCGGGAGATGCCCAGGAGCACCAGGATGACGATGACCACGATGGTGACCAGAATCAGGAAGTCGCCGACCTTGATGACCATCTGCTTGAAATGGCTGCGCCCGGTCATCTCCGCCTTGGCCACCAGGCCCACGGTCTTGCCGAATCGGGTGTTGAGGCCGGTGCCCGTGACCACGGCAACCATCTCGCCCTGCTTGACCACGGTATTGGCGTAGGCTTCCTCGCCCGGTTTCCTGTTTACCGGCAGGGATTCGCCGGTCAGGGCCGACTGGTCCACCTGAAGGAAGTCGCCTTCTCCCACCAGCAGCACGTCGGCCGGTATGATGTTGCCGATCTTGAGCTTGATGATGTCGCCCGGCACCAGTTCGGCGGCGTCCACTTCCTGCCATTGCCCGTCCCGCTTGACCAGGGCCTTGAGCGCCAGCTTGCTCTTGAGGATCTCGATGGCGTTCAGGGCCTTGGATTCCTGGTAGAAGTCCACGAAGGCATTGACCAGCAGCATGATCACGATGATCACGAAATCCTCCCAGCGCTGCACCGAGGCGGAGAGGATGCCGGCGATTTCGATCATCCACGGGATGGGTCCCCAGAACCGGGCCAGCAGCCGCTGCCACCAGGTCTTTTCCCTGGCCTCGATCCTGTTGAGGCCATACTTCTGCTGACGCGATTTGACCTCGCTGCTGCTCAGGCCATTGTCCGGATCCGTTTCCAGGCGGGCGAGGGTTTCCCCGACGTTTTGGTGTTGGGCGTTCTTATCGCTCATGATGAAACTCCTTGATGCGAGGTGGCGTCGGTGGGTGGCTGGCGATGCTGAAGTTGACGCCGGGTGATGCGGAAATAGATCCCTTCGGTCACCAGGCTGCCGATGAGCACCAGTCCGGTGGCGTAGAAGGCGTCGCGCGCCGTCTGCCACTGGTAGCGCAGAAGCAGCAGGAAGACGGCGAGCACCACCAGAAAGCCGAGTCCGATGATCACGCGGTTGCCGCCATACTGGTGGTGCAACCGCCAGTGGGACGCCAGAACGAAGAGATAGATGACCATGAACACACTGCTTGTAATGGAAGCGATACCGTTGAGATTGAACAGCAGGGCGAACACGATGCCTAGCCCGGCGGTGATGTACAGGCCCTCCAGTGAGCCGAACCACAGCTTGCGATCGAAGGTCCGGGGCAGGACGCCGTCGCGGGCCAGGGCGTAGGCTACGTTGGCGCCGCCGTACAGGGTGGCGTTGAGGGCCGAGGCGATGGAGAACAGGGCCCCCCAGGTGACCAGCAGATAGCCGCCGTTGCCGAGGAACGGCCTGGCCGCTTCGGCCAGGGCGAAATCCTGGGCCTTGATCAGTTCGGGCAGCGGCAGATTGCCCACCGCCACGACCGAAACGAGGACATAGACGATGCTGACCACGACGATGCTCAGGTAGATGGCCCGGGGCACGTTGCGCCTGGGATCCTGCATGTGCTCCGAGGCATTGGTGACCAGCCCGAAGCCCATGTAGGAGAGGAAGAAGATGGCCGTGGCATCGAGGATCCCGGTGATGTCCGAGCCGCTGAAACGCGGCAGGATTCGTTCGATCCGGATCGACCAGATGCCGAGGACCACGAACAGTAACAGGATGCCGAGCTTGATGGCCACGATCCAGAATTCGGCCCGGCCCACACTGGACGAACCCATTACCCCCAGGGCCGTGAAGATCAGCACCACGGCCACTTCGACGATGCTTGCCAGTCCTGGCGTGTCAGGACCCGGAATCAATGGCAGGAAATAGCCGGCGAAGCCCTTGGCGAACAGGGCAATGGAGATGACATAGGTCATCCAGAACAGGAAACTCAGGGCACCGGTGAGCAGATTGGTGCCGAAACTGCGAATGATGAACTCCATGGGGCCGGCGTCGGAGATCATGCGACTGCCCAGCCAGGCATAGGAATACGCCACCAGCAGGGCGACGAGCCCCGAGATCACGAACACCAGTGGCAGGTTGTGGCCGGCGATCTGCGCGCCGAGACCGAAGATGGAAAAGATGCTGGCGCCGATCATGGTGCCGACCGCCAGCGAGACGGCCTGCAGCAG
>JALVBM010000354.1 GCA_027010665.1 Chromatiales bacterium | reverse complement strand
TTGACGAGGCCATTGTAGAGCAGCACGCTCAGCAGGAAATAGCCGAGGGTCAGCACCCCGGCGAGCACCGGATTGATGCTCAGGGCATGGCGCAGCACGTGCATGGTAACGAGCAGGCTCCAGATCACCAGCAACTGGAACAGCATGGTCAGGCCGATCTTCAGTTCGGGCAGCCAGACCAGCAGCAGGACCAGCGCCAGATCGAGCAGCCCGATGAGCAGCATGGCCCCGAACCAGGCGATCAGCGTCTGCACGATGCGGGCCCGGTAACCCAGCAGCCACAGCAGCCCGCCGATGAAGGCCAGGTTGAACACCAGGGCCAGCAGGGTGAACAGCACCACGGCGCCGAAATCCAGGCCCATGTCGGCCAGCCACAGCCGCAGCACGTCCAGCGCCGTGCCCGCCAGAACGAGAAGCAGCAGCAACTCGCGCGACCAGGGCATGTCCTGGGGTCGCTTGCGCAGGAGGCAGACCTCCCAGAACAGCCGCAGCAGTGTGCGCATTGCCCGCCTTGTGATGGTGGTTTCGGAGCGGGCTATCATACCTTACTATGGGAACTTCGAGCCCGTTCCGGGTTCGCAACCGCCATGAAACGGAACATGACACCCCCCACACCCGACGATGTCCGCTACGTGGACACCCCCGAGGCGCTGAACGCCCTCTGTCGCGATCTGCAACCGGCGAAGGTGCTGTCGCTCGATACCGAGTTCATCCGCGAGAAGACCTACAGTGCGCGCCTGTGCCTGATCCAGATCGCCACGGACGATCTCATCGCCTGCGTGGATCCGCTGAAACTGACGGATCTCGAACCCTTGATGGCCATTCTCTACGATCCGCAACGGCTCAAGGTGCTGCACGCCGCCGGGCAGGATCTGGAAATCTTCCATGATCGTTACGGCCGCATCCCCGCGCCGGTTTTCGACACCCAGATTGCCGCCGCCCTGCTCGGCTTTTCCGATCAGGCCGGCTACGGCACCGTGGTCGAGGGCCTGCTGGGCGTGAGCCTGGAGAAGGGCCATGCCCGCACCGACTGGGCCCGGCGGCCGCTGGAAGCCGAACAGATTGCCTACGCCGCCGACGACGTGCGCTACCTTCACCGGCTCTATCCGCTGATTCGGGAACGGCTGGCCGCCGCCGGACGCAGCGACTGGCTGGACGAGGACTTCCGGGCCCTGGTCGATCCGGCTCGCTATCGCCGTCCGGACGAGGAAGCCTGGCGGCGGGTCAGCGGTCACGGCCGGCTCAAGCCGCGGCAACTGGCCATCCTGCAGGGCCTGGCGGCCTGGCGCGAGAAACAGGCCCGCGAGCGTGACAAGCCGCGCAAATGGATCCTGAGCGACGACGTACTGCTGGATCTGGCCCGCCGCGCCCCGAAATCGCACGCCGATCTGGAACGCATCCGCGGCCTGCCGCCCCAGGTGCTGAAACAGCACGGGGACACGCTGCTGGCCGTGATTGCCGAAGCGGCCAGTCGCCCGAAGGAAACCTGGCCCACCCCGCCGAAGTCGATGCGGCCAACGCCCGAGCAGGAGGGCCTTGCCGATTTGCTCATGGCCTGCGTGCGCATTCTCGGCCAGCAGCACGGCATCAGTCCGGCGACCCTCACCACCCGCAAGGAAATCGAACGCCTGGTGCGGGGCGAGCGGGATCTGAACCTGTTGCAGGGCTGGCGACGCAAGCTCGCCGGGGAGACCCTGCTGGAACTGCTGCAGGGCCGGCTGGCTCTGCGGGTCGAGGATGCACGGGTCATTGCCGTGCCGGTCGAGGGCCGTGCATGAACGCCCTGCCCGGGGGCAACCACCGCCACCGGTATCCCTGGCGGAACGGCAACCGCTTCCATCTGCTGGTGGACGGGCCCCGTTTCTTCCCGCACATGCTCGAAGCCATTCGCGCGGCGGAGCATTTCGTCTGCCTGGAACTGTATCTCGCCCGTTCCGGCCGGGTGACCCGGCAATTCATCGAGGCCCTCGTCGAAGCGGTACAGCGCGGGGTGAAGGTGCTGGTGCTGCTCGACGATTACGGCTGCCGGGGCCTGTCAAGGACCGACCGGCAACGGCTGGCGGAAGGCGGCGTGCAACTGGCGCTGTACAACCCCTTCCGGATTGGCAAGGTGTTCGGCAACCTGCAGCGGGATCATCGCAAGCTGTTGCTGGTGGACGGCAAAATCGGTTTCACCGGCGGCGCGGGGTTGACCGATGACTTCCTGCGCCTGCGCCAGCCAGAGCGTACCTGGCACGAAGTGATGCTGGTGATGCGCGGCCCGGTCCTGCAGGACTGGCTGGATCTGTTCGCCCGGGGCTGGCAGCAGGCCACCGGCAAATCCTGTGGTCTGCCGGTGGTCGTACCCGCAGAAGAGCCCGACGATCAGCACGGCCGGGTCAGCATTGCCGAAGGGCTTGGCCATCAGGAGATCATGGCCAGCCTG
>JALVBM010000353.1 GCA_027010665.1 Chromatiales bacterium | reverse complement strand
CTGAAGCGGCTCAGCTCCGGCGCTTGTCCCAGAACTGGGCGGCCAGGGTCTTCATGGCCAGGGCGTCGGTGGCCATGCGCTCGCTGGCGGATTCACTGGCGCGGATGGTGTCCACGCTGGTCTCCGCGATCTGCTTGATGCTCACCACGCTGCGGGACACTTCCTGGGCGACCGAATTCTGCTCGTCCAGCGCGGCGGCGATGTGGGTGCTCATCTCGTTGATGGTGGCAACGGCCTCGGCGATGGCATCCAGGGACTGCACGGCCTCCTGGCCCCGGCTGACGCTCTCCCCGGCCTGGGTGGCGCTTTGTTCCATCACCTCCACGGCGCGGCGGGATCCGCCCTGCAACTGTTCGATCATCTCCTGGATTTCGCGGGTGGAATCGTGGGTGCGGTTGGCCAGCGTGCGCACCTCGTCGGCCACCACGGCGAACCCCCGACCCTGTTCCCCGGCCCGGGCCGCCTCGATGGCAGCATTCAGGGCCAGCAGGTTGGTCTGCTCGGCGATGTCGCTGATCACGTTGACCACGCTGCTGATCTGCTCGCTGTCGGCGGACAGTTGCTGAATCACCTCGCTGGCGGACTCGATGTCCCGGGCCAGGCTCTGGATGGCCTCCATGGTCCGGTTGACCACCGCGCGGCTGTTCTCCACTTCCTGGTTGGCGCGGGTCGCCGATTCGGCCGAAAGCTGCGTGTTGTTGGCCACTTCCTGGATGCTGGCGGACATCTCGGTCACGGCGGTCGCCACCTGTTCGGTTTCAGCGTACTGCTGATCGATGTTCTGCCGGTTGTCGGCCAGCGAGGCCTGCACCTGATCGGCCTGATGGGAGATGTCGGTCGAGGTATCGGCTATGCGGCCGACGATGCCGGCGGTCTCTGCCTCCAGATAGCGCAGGGCCAGCATCAGGGAGCCGGTCTCGTCGTTGCGGCCGGTATAGACGTAACTGGCGATGGGGTTGTCGGTGATCGCGCGGGCCTTGGCGAAGATGCAACACAGGGGACGTACCTCGCGATACACAAAACCGGTGGCCACCAACAGCCCCGGAACCAGCGAGGCCAGCGCCAGCAGGGGCGAGAGGGCGCCGGTGGCCACGGGGATGGCCAGGGTGCCGGCCATGATCAGCCCGAAGGCAGCGTTCAGCTTGTGCAGGAAGCGCAGCGGCCGGCGCTTGAGCCAGCGCGGCGGCTTGCCGGCATTGAGCCGGGCATAGAGCTTCTGCGCGCGTTCGACGTATTCCGGCTTCGGCTTGCGGCGCACCGATTGGTATTCGACAATTTTGCCGTCCTGGGTCACCGGTGTCACGTAGGCGTCTACCCAGTAATAGTCGCCGTTCTTGCAGCGGTTCTTGACGACCCCCATCCACGACTCGCCCGACTTGATGGTCTGCCACAGGTTTTCGAAGGCCGCGGGCGGCATGTCGGGATGGCGCACCACGTTGTGACTCTTGCCGATCAGCTCGTCGCGCTCGAAACCGCTGATCCGCACGAATTCCTCGTTGGCGTGAGTGATGATCCCCTTCGGATCCGTGGTGGTCAGGATGTTGGCGTCCTCGGCGAGCACGTGCTCGCGATCAGTGACGGGCAGATTCTTCTTCATTGTTGTCGTACCTCGAACATGGGTGCCGTATGGCGTAGCTGGACAAGATTTCTGGGTCGATGTCCGTCTTATCGTCCCGCCCCCGGAATTCTTGATGCGCCTGCGAGCCCTGGCCGGGTATACCCGCGTGATATTTGAGGAAATCCGTGCAGCCGGAGACGCGCCTCAACGAATGCGAAATCCGTGTGTCACGGAAGGAATGCATGCAGTAACCGGGCCATGCCATGACTGCGAGGCATCGAAAACGGTCGTCAACGGGCCATTGCGGACGGGATTGCTGACAGGGGAACGGGTTCTGTGCCATGGAATCCAGCGGCCTTCGCGACACTGCTGACGACCGGCGGTCGTTCGTCTGTTCGATTCAGATTCCGGTGAAGTTGCCGATAAAACCCGAACAGGTGTTCCGGTTCCCGAGCAGCAGACGAACATGGACAAGAATCAGGGTGGGTAGGGAACGACTTGCGATTTCGCCCCCTGCAGGGGTTGGCTCGGGACTTTACTTGAACGCATTCATCGTCGAACCCGTTGAGCCGGTTGCATGCCGTGACGGATCTTTGTACGCATTCCCGAATCCCCGCTCATGACTGATCGCCGGGCCATTTCCATTGCCGGATTGCGTGAACGACTGGCCCGCCGTCGCTGGCGTCTTGGCTTTGGCGGGCGACTGGAAGCCGACTATCGGCAACGACTGGTTGTCGACTGGCGCAACCCGGCACGGCTGGCGATCTGGATTGGCGCGGCTGTCTTCGCCGGTTATGGCCTGTTCGATTACCTTGTGTTTCCACAATGGCTGACCGGACTGTGGACGGTACGCTATGGCGTCGTTCTGCCCTTCCTGCTGGTTTGCGGCCTGGTGGCCGGGCGCACCCGCGATGAACGGATTTTTCAGGGCTGCCTGCTGGCGGTGGTGCTGGCCGGAGGACTGGGGATCAGCGCCTTCAACCTGATCATGCACACCCATTATCATCAGGGGCTGGTGCTGGTGATCCTGTTCGGCTGTGTGGTCTTGCCGATGCGTTTCCCGTATGCATTGGCCTCGGTGATCGTTCTGCTGGTGGTGCATTTTTCACTCGTTCCGCCCGTTCCGGATGGCCGCGCGCCCGAGATGCTGAATCTGATCGATACCTTTTCGGCCTCCGCATTCGGCCTGATTGCCAACTACATGCTCGATAGCTACCGCCGCCGGGACTATCTGCGCGCGCGCCTGCTCGAGCTGATGTCACGGCTCGATGGGCTCACCGAAGTCGCCACCCGACGGGCCTTTGATGAACGACTGGCCAGGAACTGGGCCCAATTCGCCACCCGTGGCCGGCCCCTGGCCCTCATGTTCATCGATGTGGATCACTTCAAGGCACTCAATGACCGGGCCGGACATCAGGCCGGCGACGCCTGTCTGCGACGCATTGCCGAAGTCTTGCGAACCCATACCCGCAAGGAAGGGGACTTTGTCGGGCGTTATGGCGGCGAGGAATTCACGCTCCTGCTGCCGGACGTGTCGGCCGACGAGGCGGGGGCGATTGCCGAGCGCATCCGGGAAGAAATCGCCGGCCTCGAACTGGGCGAGGCGCCTGCGGGCGAAGTCCTTCGCGTCACGGCCAGCATCGGGGTTCTCTGGCTTGCCGATCCGGCATCCATCTCCTGGGAGGAAGCACTCAGACGGTCCGATGCGGCGATGTACCGGGCCAAGACCGACGGTCGGAACCGGGTTGTGCTCGAAAGGCTGTAAGCCATTCAAATGCGGCAACCGGTCACATGTATCCCGAAAACCGATGGTGTGGCGGGACCGTGAGGCCGGTTTGGGCCTCATGCCGTCTGGACAGACATTGGGTCGGATCCCGGGTTTCATGATCCCGGAAAGCGACCATCGTTACGAAATAGCTGTCCTGAATTCCCGGTCAGTTTGGTGGTTCTGTACTAACCATCAGGCACACCCTCAAGTCAGGAGGGGCGTTTCGTGACACGCCGTGAATACATCCCTGTAGGCTCTACGGCCGCTTCCCTGCGGCCGAAGGTCACGAAACGCCCCTCCTGACTTGAGGGCTCCGTGCATGATCCAAAGTGTAGTGGAATTCGGAACAGCTATTTAGGATCCGGCCACGGACGCCGGACCCGGTACAGAGCCGCCGGCAAATCCCCCAGGAAATGGATCGGCGCGCCATGGGCGAGTCGGCCACGAACCCTGAACCCGGTGCGAACCGGCACAGAAGCGTCGGTTCTTCGAATGGCCACCGGACACCAGAAATCGGTTCCGGTCTCAAGGCCCGATACGGCGGGGTTTCCGGCCGCCATTCCGGGTTTCCGCCGGCTTTTCCTGCCGGGCCGGCAGCCAACCGACCAGGGGCATGGTCTGGAAAATCTCAATGATTATAGGGTCATGGATGTCACGATCCGGATATTTCCCCACCCATGGCTGGCGCTATATTCGCTGTGCATCATCAAGAGATGAATCACACTCGGGGGATCCATGGCATGAAAACCGCGCTATTGCAGCTTGCTCGAACCTTGTCCTGGCGGCTGTGCCTGGCAGCAGTGGCATTGGCACTGCCGATGTATGCCAATGCCGATGACAAGCCGGCAGAGCAACCGAAAGAGATCGACGCCTCCGATCCCACCCGCATCGTCACCTTCATCGGTATCGGGCCCAAGACGACCCGTTACACCGACGGTTCCAACATCGACGAGTTGCGTGTGAACGCGACGGTTGGCATCGGCGCCAAGGACATGATCATTGCCGAGTTCGGTTATGGCCGGAACACCGGAGAAGACAAGCGGGGATGGACCAACACCCAGATCCGCCACTTTCACCTGTTCAGGATGGACAACACCATTCCCAGGGGCTATCGCGGCTGGGGCAGTTCGATCGAGGTCAACCTGGCCGGTGACCTGCGCGGCATGGACGGCCAGCAGTCCCTGGCCATCGGCGGGTCGCCGGCCTTCGCGTTGGGCAACGACTGGGACATCTATCCCATTGTCATGGTCCTCAACAGCTGGGACCGGTATTTCGCCTACTACAACGGTGGCGGGATCAATTTCTCACCATTGCTGACCAAGAAGCTGGACTGGTGGGATGGCGCGTTCGTGGCCTTCTGGCTGCAATACAACCGTTTCTTTTGGGGAAATCTGTCCGGCAATGGCGGCGGCCAGCTGCAAATGACCCTCAGCGGCAAGTTTACACCGACCCTGATCTGGCGCCTGCAGGGGTTCACCATGTTCGACAAGGACTTCCGTGGCTACGACCACATCAATGGCTTTGATCCGCGTCCGCGCAATGCGGCATTCCTTCGGCTGGAAAGCTACTTCTGAGGGGGCAGGAATGATGATACGAACCATGCTGGACAACGGCCTGCGCGTCACGATCGCAGCGGGAATGTTCGCGCTTGCTGCCGTGGCTGGCGCGGCTGCCAAAACCACGGTTTACACCAATGGTGTCATCCTCACCATGAATGACGCCATGCCACAGACCGAAGCGGTGGCGGTGAAGGATGGCCGGATCCTCGCGGTTGGCGCAAAACGCACGGTGTTGACAAAAGCCGGTGCCAATGCGGAGATCATCGACCTCGACGGCAGAACCCTGATGCCGGGTTTCATCGACAGCCACAGCCACGTCAGCCTGACCGGAGGTAAGCTGGCCTTTGCCAACATGAGTCCCAGACCGGCCGGCCCGATCGCCAGCATCGAAGACATCAAGGCCGAATTTCGTCGCTGGCTGAAGCAGCACCCGCCGAAACCGGGCGAGCCGCTGGTGGGCATGGGCTACGATCACAGCCAGTTGAAGGAGCATCGTCATCCCACCCGGCATGATCTGGATGCAATCAGCAGGACCATTCCCATCGTCCTGATTCATTTTTCCGGCCACCAGGCCGTGCTCAATTCCCGGGCACTGGAAATGGTTGGCTACGATGCCAACACCCCGGATCCGGAAGGTGGCCGCATTCTCCGGGAGAAGGATGGCAAGACCCCGAACGGCATCGTTCAGGAAACGGCGTGGATCCCGATCAAGCTCAAGGTGTTTGCCGCCACCTATGCCCAAAAGAAGGAACGGCTGGAAAAGGCGCTGGATCTGTACATGGCCAATGGCTTCACCACTGCTCTCGACGTGGCGATCACGGATCAGGAGATGATTGATGCCTATCGCCATCTGGGGCGTGATGGTGATCTGAAAATCGATATTGTCGGCATGCCTTACGAGAAGTTTGCCGACACGTTGCTGGCGAACTACGAGAAGGACAGACACTATCACGATCATTTCCGCCTGGCAGGCGTCAAGCTGGTGCTCGACGGCGGCTCGCCCGGCCGTTCGGCCTTCCTGCGCGAACCCTATTACAGGCAGATGCCGGGCGAGAAGAACTTCCGCGGCGTGGCCTTCTTTCCCAACCAGGCCGACATCGACGACAAGGTCAGTCACTACTATGCGAAGGGCTGGCAGGTCTTCATTCATGCGCTGGGCGATGCCGCCGTGGATCAGGTACTGCACGCCGTCGAGGTGGCGGAACGAAAATATCCGGGCAAGGACCGTCGAACCCAGCTCATCCACCTGCAGCTCTTCCATCCCGATCAGATGGACAAGGCCAGGGCCCTGGGCGCAACCGCAACCTTCCAGACGACCCATGTCTTCTATTTTGGCGATTTCCACCGCCAGGAAACCTTCGGTCCCGAACGGGCAGAGAAGATCTGCCCAGCCCGGACCGCCTGGAACAAGGGCCTGAGCGTCACCATCCACCATGATTCGCCCATTCATCCGCCTGACCAGCTCATGCTCATCTGGATTGCCGTCAACCGCCAGACCCGCAGTGGTCGGGTGCTGGGGCCGGATGAACGCCTCACCGTAATGCAGGCCCTCAAGGCCAGCACCATCAACGCCGCCTACCAGTTGTTCGAGGAAAAGGCGAAGGGAACCATCGAGCCCGGCAAGCTGGCCGACTTCGTGGTGCTGTCGGACAACCCGCTGACAGTCGATCCTCAGAAAATCAAGGATATCAAGGTGCTCGAGACCATCAAGGAAGGCCGGACCGTTTATCGGCGGCCCTGAAACGGAGAAACCGACATGCCATCCATGCTCAGAACCAGTCTGTTGATGACCGCCGCCCTGCTGGCAGGCGCCTGCAGTCGTCCACCCGAGACCCGGACCGCCGGCGAGACGGTTCTTGTCGCCAACGCCAACATCCTCACCATGGACGGCAAGGGCACCCGTGCCTCGGCCATGGCCTACCGCGATGGCCGGATTCTCGCCGTGGGCGACGAGGCCACGGTCAAGAAGGCCGTGAAGGGCGACTACCAGTATGTCGATCTCAACGGGCAGACCGTGGTGCCGGGATTCATCGAGAGCCACGAGCACATGATGATGCAGGGTGGTCTGCTGCCCTGGGCCGATCTCACCCCGGCCACCACCCGCAATCGCGAACAGGCGCTCGAGAAGCTGCGCCGCCAAAAGCCGGACCAGGATGGCTGGATCCTCGGTTTCGGTGTGGAGCCGTTGCTCTATGAAGGGGAAGCCGGACAACCCACCTGGCGCGAGTCGCTCGACCAGGTCTCGAAGAACATCCCGGTGTTCGTGATCCACAACAGCGGCCACGCCGCCTATGCCAACAGCAAAGCCTTCGAACTGGCCGGCATCAGCCGGGACACGCCGAATCCAAAGGGCGGTGAATTCCTCAAGGATGAAAACGGTGAACTGGAAGGCTACATCAACGGCCAGCCGGCATGGACCCAGATCCACGGTTTCCCCGCCGTTTCCCGGGAAACCACCTGGCACTCGGCCGAGGTACGGGCACGGGTCGGTATCACCACCGCCTCGGAACTGGCCATCATGTCCTCCCGCTACCTGGAGCACCTGCAGGAAGTTACCGCGTCGCCGGATTTTCCGGTGCGCATCGTCGGCGGCATGTTCATTTCATTGCCGGGACTCGACGAAGTGGCACCGCGGGTGAAGGACTATGAAACACCCCTGTTCAAGGTCCGTTTCATCAAGACCTGGGCGGATGGTTCCATCCAGGGCGGCACCGGGGCCATGACAAAAGGCTATTACCGCTTCGAACGGGCCGCGAAATCCGGGTTACGTTACAGTCAGAAGGACTTCGACAGCCAGATCCGCAAAATCCTGGAACTGGGACTGTGGCCGGCCATCCACGCCAACGGCGACGCGGCCATGGACATGGCGCTCAACGCCATCGAATATGCGCGCAAGGAGACGGGCGATACGCATGCCCGGCCCCAGCTCATCCACTGTCAGTACGTGCGCCCGGATCAGTTCGATCGCATCAAGCGCCTGGGCGCCAGCATGACCTTCTTCGTCACCCACGTGTACAACTACGGGGATCTGCACCGCGACGTCTTCCTTGGCCCCGAGCGGGGATCGCGGATCAGCGCCATCAAGCGGGCCTTCGAAAAGGGCATTCCCGCCGCCATGCACGACGATGCCCCCGT
>JALVBM010000352.1 GCA_027010665.1 Chromatiales bacterium | reverse complement strand
GCCACGATCAACCCCACGAAGAAGAACCGGGCCAGGCTGGCCGGTTCCTGGAACAGCCAGATCCCCAGCAGGAAGGTGCCCACGGCACCGATGCCCGTCCAGACCGCATAGGCGGTACCCATGGGGATGGATTTCTGCGCCAGCAACAACAGCACGCCACTGATGGCCATGCACAGCCCGGCAAACCCGATCCAGCTCCAGCGCAGACCATCGTCGGTGATTCCCAGCTTGAGTCCGACGGGCCAGCCCCATTCGAAGATGCCGGCGACAACGAGATAGATCCAGGCCATGTTGCCTTTCCTCCATTCGGTTTCCGGTTCAGTATGACAGATCTGATTGTTCCATCCCGCCGATCAGGGGCGGGGCAGGGGTGAATCGGGCGCTGCGACATGCGCGTGTTCGGTTTTCATCCGGTGACCGCCAGCTTCCAGCGTCTTAGCGTATCGTTGGGACGTTCCACGAAATGTTTGCGATATTGCTCGGTGAACCGTCCCATGTGGGCAAACCCGGCCTGCAGCGCCGCCCGGGTAATGACGCCATGATGTGTGGGCGCCTGTTCCAGCGCCCGGCGGAAGACGTGCAACCGGGAGATGAGGTAATACTCGTAGGGACCGATGCCGAGATAATCCCGGAACGCGCGATACAATGTTCTGCGATGGGTCGGAATCGCCCGGGCCAGTTCGCCGATATCCAGATTGCGATCAGCCGGCCATTCATCGAGCAGGTCGAGCGCCTGTCGTACTGTTCGGCACGAACGGGTGGGTTTGTCGAGCCCGGGCGTGTTCCCGTTGCCGGACTTCATCCAGGGTGCGAGTGTCTTGTCCAGGTGCATCGCCAGACGTTCCTGTGCTATCTGCAATTCGCTTTCCGTGGCCGGTCGTTGTTGCAGCCGCCTCGTCAATTGCTGGCAGGCTTCCTTCAGTTCCATCAGGCTGTCTCGCCCGACACGTTGGCAGGCTGGACCGCTGAACTGCCAGCCCATGCGCTGGACCAGTGATTCCTGAATCATTACGCCAACGGAGAAGAGCCGTTGGGGTATCACGTAGTCCTGTTCCTGGCCGGGCAGGTACAGCAGGGCCATGTCGGCCTGGAATTCGTGCCCAAACCATCGTGGGGCTTCTGCGGCATCGATGACAAAGGTGAAGAA
>JALVBM010000351.1 GCA_027010665.1 Chromatiales bacterium | reverse complement strand
CCGGAGAGGGTGCCGCGCAGGGACAGCACCAGATCGAACACGGCGTCGAGACATTTTTCGGCCGCCTCGCGCTGGCCCGGCGCGTCCGGATCGAACAGCAGGTTCACGTGAATGTTGCCGTTGCCGGCATGGCCGAAATTGACGATGGGAATGCCGAAGGTCTGCGACAGCCGTTCGAGCCCGCGGATGAGATCCGGGATGTGCGAAACCGGCACCACCACGTCCTCGTTGATCTTCTTCGGCGCCACCTTGCGCAGGGCCGGGGAGAGGGCCTTGCGCGTGGCCCACAGGGCCGCGACTTCCCCGGCATCGCGGGCCGCGACCAGGCGCAGCAGGCCGGGATGACGGGCCGCGGCCTCGACGGCGGCCACGGAAGCATCGAGGCCGTGTTCCGGTCCGTCCACCTCGATCATCAGCATGGCGCCGGCATCGTCCGGCAGATCGGTTTCGGCATGGTCGCGGATCATCTCGATGGCCCGGCCGTCGATGAATTCCAGGGCACAGGGCGTGACCGGCTGCGCCATGATGGCGGCGACCGCTTCGCTGGCCGATTCGATGTCCCGGTAGATGGCCTGCAGGGTGCGTTTGGCTTCGGGCAGCGGTGTGAGCCGGAGGGTGGCCTCGGTAATGATGGCCAGCGTGCCTTCGGAGCCGACGAGCAGGCGGGTGAAGTCGTAGCCCACCACCCCCTTGCTGGTGTACACCCCGGTGCGCAGGCTCTCGCCGGCGCCGGTCACGGCGCGCAGGCCGAACACGTTGTCCCGGGGCGTGCCGTACTTCACCGCCCGTGGTCCGGCCGAGTTGCAGGCCAGGTTGCCGCCGATGGTGGCGAAGGCGGCGCTGGTGGGATCCGGCGGCCAGAAGAAGCCGGCCTCGCCGGCGACCGCCTGCACGGTGGCGTTGAGCACGCCCGGCTGGGCCACCAGATAGCGATCTGCCGGACGGATTTCCAGGATGCGGTTCATGCGCTCGGTGCTGAGCACGAGGCCGCCGGCCACCGGTACCGTGGCGCCGGTGGTACCGGTCCCGCGACCGCGGGCCACCAGCGGCACCTCATGTTCGTTGCACAGCCGGACGATGGACACCACCTCGTCGTGGCTTTCGGGAAAGGCCACCGCCTCGGGCCGGGCCTGCTGGCGGCTGTTGTCGTAGCCATAGCTCCAGCACTCGGCCGGATCGGTGCGCAGGCGTTCGCCCGGCAAAAGCGCGCGCAGGGCGTCGAGGAACGGGGCGGGCAGGGATGGGGATGACGGGCGCGACAAGGATTCAGTCGAACAGGGTGGCGTCGATCTGGTGGCAGAGACAGTGGATGGACAGCAGGTGCACTTCCTGGATGCGGGCGGTGGAGTCGGCCGGCACGCGGATCTCCACGTCGTTCGCGTTCAGCAGGGGTGCGATGTCGCCGCCTTCCCGGCCGGTGAGCGCCACGACCGTCATGCCCCGTTCGTGGGCGGCCCGGATCGCTTCCACCACGTTGGCCGAATTGCCGGAGGTGGAGATGGCCAGCAACACGTCGCCCGGCTGGCCCAGGGCACGCACCTGCTTGGCAAAGATCTGATCGAAGTGATAGTCGTTGGAGATGGCCGTGAGGGCGGAGGTGTCGGTGGTCAGGGCCACGGCGGCCAGTCCCGGCCGCTCCCGCTCGAAGCGGCACACCAGCTCGGCAGCGAAGTGCTGGGCATCGGCGGCCGAGCCGCCATTGCCGCAGGCGAGGATCTTGTGGTCGGTGCGCAGGGCTTCGCTCATCACGTCCACCGCCCGGGCAATGGGCTCGGCGAGCACGTCCCGGGACGCCTGTTTGGTGGCCACGCTGGCGTCGAACAGTTCACGAATGCGATCGGTGGTGGTCATGGGTTACTCAGGCGTTGGCCTCGAAGGCGTTGGGGATCCAGTCGATGTGCGGGCCGGCAGGGCCGGGACGGATGGCAATCACGTCGAAACGCGCCGCCCGCCGGGCCAGCCGGGGATGCTGTTGCAGATAGTATAGGGCCGTTTTGACGAGCTTGTCCTGCTTGCGGCGATCCACGCTCTCCAGGCCGCCGCCGTGGGAGCGGCTGTTGCGGTAGCGTACTTCCACGAACACCAGGGTGTCGCCGTCCTCGCAGATCAGATCCAGTTCGCCGAGCCGCGTGCGGTAGTTGCGCTCGCGCAGGCGCAACCCCCGTTCCTGCAGATAGGCACAGGCGAGATCTTCCGCATCGTTGCCGATGTCCTGGCTGCGGCCCACGGGATCAGAGGCCGTCGTCCAGCGGCATGGGCCGGCCGCTGCGGAAACGCACCCAGATGAGCTGGCGATGGATGCGTTGTTTGGCATCCAGGCTCAGGCTGCCGGTCTCGCCGTCGTAACGCTGGTACGGATACTGCTTGAGCGTGGACAGGGCGCCGATGATGCGATAGCTGTCGATGCCCAGCGCGTAGAGCCGCTGCAGGCG
>JALVBM010000350.1 GCA_027010665.1 Chromatiales bacterium | reverse complement strand
AACCGCTTCCAGAAGGCCGCGCCCGGCGGCGGGGAGTTCGATACGAACAACGACATCGTCTGCCTGGCCTGTCACGACAAGCTGGGCCAGGCCTGGTCGCTCTCGGCCCACGCCGATCCGACGGTGGCCGACGAGATCTATACCGACACCGCCGCCACCCAGCGGGACTTCGCCGCCGGCACGCAGGTCTGGGAAGCGGCCTGCCTGAACTGTCACGACACCCATACCGTGCCCGGTTCGCGGCGCCTGCTGCGCGAGGGCGTGGACAGCGCCACGGTGCCCAAGACGTCTTCCCTCGCGGCACTCGAGGAGACCTGCTACCAGTGCCATTCACCCGACGGCGGGGTGCTGCAGGGCCAGGGCACGGGCGGCTTCACGGTGCCCGACATCAAGAGCGACTTCCAGTTGGCGCGGCACATGCCCATCACCAACGCCGATCAGCCCGCCGGTGAGGAGCGCCACGACATTCGTGACGCCGATCTCACCGAGAGCCCGGCGACCCTGGGCAAGGGCAATCTCGCCAACCGGCACGTGGAGTGCACCGACTGCCACAACCCCCATCGCCTGATGAAGAACCAGTTGTTCAACGGCACCGCCGGCAATGCCGAGGGCACCCACGAGCACGATCCCACCGTGCAGCACAGCAACATCGCCTCCGGCGTGCTGCGCGGTGGCTGGGGCGTGGAGCCCATCTACGGATCCACCACCTGGGGCAGCGTGCCCTCGGGTTATCTGGTCAAGCAGGGCGACGGCGGCATCGGCGCCTCGACGGCTGTCAGCAGCAGCTATCTGACCCGCGAGTACCAGTATTGTCTCAAGTGCCACTCCGACTACGCCTACGACATTCCGCCTTCGCTCGGCGAGTCGGGTGGCGGCACACCGGCGGGCACCAACGACGTGACCCGCTACACCAACCAGGCGATGGAGTTCCAGGCACCCCCCGGCGACAAGGGCGAGCCCGGAGCCAATCACCGCAGCTGGCATCCGGTGCTCGACAACACCGGCCGGGATCTGGCCGCCCGCGGCGGTGCCAGCGCCAGCCTGTTCCTCTCGCCCTGGAACGGCGGGGGCGGCAGCTACATCGGCAACCTCACCATGTACTGCACCGACTGCCACGGCTCGGGCACCGCGCCCGGCACCGTGGTTCCCGACGGCGGGCCCGACGGCAATCCGTGGGGACCGCACGGCTCCGGCAACAACTTCCTGCTCAAGGGCAACTGGGACAACGAGACCGGCACCGGCCGCCAGGGCGACCTGTGCTTCAAGTGCCACAACTACGACGACTACGCCAATCCCAACAACACCGCGCCGAACCAAAGCGGATTCCGCAGCAATTTTGGCGGCGGTGGCATGTGCCGGGTCACGTTCCGCGGCACCAACCTGCACATCGGCCACGCCCGGCGCATCGGGCGCATGGAGTGCACCTGGTGTCATGCGGCCGTGCCCCACGGCTGGCGCAACAAGGCCCTGCTGGTGGACATCAGCCAGGAAGGGGGCAGGGCGCCCTATACCAACGGCCCCTACTACCTGCAGGCCATGCTTGGCGGCGGCGGGCCGGTGAACTGGAAAGCCAGCGGCAACTGGACCTCGGCCGATTGCGGGGGGCGTCAGTGGATGATGCGTTCGTGCGGCAATCCGCCCTGAGGCGCTGATGCAGGTGTTCGATGCGTGAAGGTTCATGGTGGGCCGCCCTCGGTTCGCTGAAACTCACCCTGGCCATCTTCGTGCTGTTCACGATGATGGTGGCCGGGGTCTATCTGGGCAACACGGCGGCCGGCTGGATCCTGGCGATCCCCTTCGGGCTGTTCGCCGTCAACCTGCTGGCGGCGGTGTCGACCAATCCGGCCTTCCGCCGCCAGGGCGGCCTGCTGGTGTTCCACCTGGCGCTGCTGGCGCTGGTGGTTCTGCTGGCCGTCAGCCGGCTCACCTACCTGCGGGGCCAGCTGGAGATCACCGAGGGCGAATGGTTCGATGGCACACTCACCGGTTACGAGGTCGGACCGCTGCATCCCTGGCATCTGGACGCGGTGCGCTTTCGCCAGTTGCCGTTCACCATCGAGTACCATCCGGGGCGGGAGCGGGGGCGCACCCTCAGCCGGGTGGCCTGGATCGATGGCGAGGGCCGGCGGCACGAAGGGGTGATCGGCGATCATCATCCGCTGGTGATCGCCGGCTACCGTTTCTACACCACCCACAACAAGGGCTTCGCGCCCCTGTTCCGGTGGCAGCCGGCGGATGGTGCACCGGCGCAAATGGGTTCGGTGCATCTGCCGAGTTATCCGGCGCACGAATACCGGCAGGCGCTGGAATGGACCATTCCGGGCACGCACCATCGTGTGTGGACCCTGCTGGAGATGGACGAGGTGGTGCTGGACGAACGCCGGCCATCGCGCTTCCGTCCGCCGCGCGACTACCGGCTGGTGGTGCGCGTGAACGGGCAGCGCCACGAACTGCGACCCGGCGAGACGGTGGCCCTGCCCGACGGACGCCTGGCGTTCGTCGGCCTGCGCAGCTGGATGGGTTATTCGGTCTTCTACGACTGGACCATTCCCTGGCTGCTGGCCGCCTGCGCCGTGGCGGTACTGGCCATGGGCTGGCATTTCTGGCGAAAGTGCGCGGCGCGGCCCTGGCGGGCCGACGACAACGACTGACGAGGCGGTAACGTGGAACGCGAAATCCAATTGTTGTGGCTGGCGGTGGTGCTCTACGTGCTGGCCGGCTCCCTGGCCATCTTCGCCGTGATCCTCGGGAAGAAGCCGGAGCGCACCATCCAGGGCCTGCTCTGGAGCGGCCTGCTGGTGCACGGCATCGCCATCGTCCACCGCTGGGTGCGCCTCGATCACGGCCCCTATGTCACCATGCACGAGATCCTCTCCAGCGGGGTCTTTGGTCTGTTGTTCATCTATGCCCTGGCCTACTGGCGCTACCGCCCCATCCGGCCCACGGCGGCGGTGGTGCTGCCGCTGATGTTCATCATGGCCGGCTGGATGGTGCTCACCGATCCCAAGGATGCCTACGTGCCGCCCACCTACGACACCACCTGGCTGGTGATTCACATCCTGTTCGGCAAGGTGTTCCTCGGTGGCGTGTTCGTGGCGCTGGGCATGGCCGGCGTGGTGCTGTTGCGCCGCACCCGCTTCGGACAGGCGCGCTTTGCCGGCCTGCCGTCGGATCGCCGGCTGGACGATCTGGCCTACCGCTTCATGATGCTGGCCTTCGTCTTCGAGACCCTGATGCTGATCGCCGGCGCCATCTGGGCCCAGGACGCCTGGGGGCGCTACTGGGCCTGGGATCCGCTGGAGACCTGGTCGTTCATCACCTGGCTGGTGCTGGGCTTCGCCCTGCACCTGCGGGTGACCCTCAGGCCGTCACCGGTGCGCGGCGCGTGGCTCATCGTTACCGTGTTCGTGCTCGGCTTTCTCACCTTCTACGGCGTACCCTTCATCAGCAAGGTGCCGCATCAGGGAGCCGTGTAGATGCAGCCATGGCCCGAACTGCCCCGTCCCCTCGGCATGCGCCGGCGCCTGACCCTGGCCTGGCTGGGCCTGGCCCTGGGCGCGCTCGCCGTCTCGACCGTCTTCGCCCTGCTGCTGGTGATCAGCCGCACGCCGCTGGTGGCCGACAGCCTCTCGCCCGACTTCTTCGCCGGGGCGCTGGTCATGCACGTCAACCTGGCCGTCACCGTCTGGTTCCTGGCCTTCGCCGCGGTGTGGTGGACCCTGACCCTGCCGGGCGGCGGCTGGCGGCTGGCCTGGAGCGGCTGGACACTGGCGGTGGCCGGGGTCTGCGCCCTGCTGCTGGCGCGCCTGGCCGGCGAGCACCGGGCGGTGCTCAGCAACTACGTGCCGGTCATCGACGGACCGGTGTTCCTCGCCGGGCTGACGCTGTTCTTCGCCGGCATCGGCCTGGTGGCCTGGCGGGCCCTGCAGGGGCGGGGCGAGGGCCTGGCCGCCGGTGCCCGCCTGGCGGCGGTGGTCGCCCTGCTGGCCCTCGGGGTCATGGCCGGCACCGCCCTGCTTTTGCCCGATGCCGGCGACTACGAGAACCTGTTCTGGGGTGGCGGGCATCTGCTGCAGTTCACGCACACGCTGCTGCTGATTGCCGCCTGGCAGGTGCTGGCCGGCCGGGCGGACGTGCCGGCCCCGCGCCTGCGCCCGGCGGCGATCTTCGCGCTGGCCGCGATGCCGGCGCTGTTCGCGCCGCTCATCCTGTTCTTCGTCCCCGCCGGCAGCGAAGCCTGGCGCCAGGCCTGGACCGAGGTCATGCGCTGGGGAAGCTGGCCCGTGGCCGGCGGTTTCGGGCTGTGGCTGGCGCTGGCGATGCGGCGGCATCCGGCGCCGGAAACTTCGGCCTGGCGCGCGGCGCTGTGGCTGTCGCTGTGCCTGTTCGCCGCCGGCCTGCTGGCCGGTGCCCTGATCCGCGAAGACAACGTGATGGTAACCGCTCACTATCACGGCACCGTCGGCGCCGTCACGCTGGCCTTCATGGCCGTGACCCATCATCTGCTGGAACGCCTCGGCCTGCGGCGGGCGCCAGGGCGCCTGCTGCGGTGGCAGTTCCGGCTCTATGGCGGTGGCCTGCTGCTTCTGATCCTGGGGCTGTTCTGGTCCGGCCTGCACGGCGTGCAGCGCAAGACGCCGGGCGCGGCCCTGCCCGATCCGGTGCAGGCCTGGGGCGGCATGCTGCTGATGGGGATCGGCGGCTTCATCGGCCTGGCGGCGACGGTGTGGTTCCTGTGGCTGGTGCTGCGGCCCCTGTGGCCGGCGGTCACCGGGGCCCTGCCGGCCACACGGGTGGGGAGGCCGGGATGAGATCGACGGGATTCCAGCCGATCTGGCTGCTCGCTGCCCTCGTGCTGCTGGCCGCCGGCTGCCAGCGCGCCGCGCCGGGGCCGGCGGCCGAGGGCACGCCCTTCCCGCCCGTCAACGTGCGCGATGCCCACGACCGGCCGCAACCCTGGACGCTGCCCCCGGGCCGGCTGCGGGTGGTCAACATCTGGGCGGTGTGGTGCCCGCCGTGCCGCAAGGAGATGCCGGATCTGCAACGGCTCGACCAGCGGCTGCGGGGCGAGGGCATCGTGGTCACCACCCTGGTGATGGAGGACGATCCCCGGCTGGTGGATGAATTCCGGCGCCGCTACCGGCTGTCGCTGCCGGTGGCGCGGATCGACAGGACGGCCGTGGAAAACCGTCTGGGGGCCTACGATTACCCGCTCACCCTGGTGGTGGACGCCGAAGGGACGATCCGTCTGCGCCTGCACGGCGCGCTGGACTGGTCCCATCCGCAGGTGATCGAAATGCTGCGGGATCTGGCCGCCGGGCGCCGCGTCGATCCGGCGCGGCGCGAGCAGATCATCGCCGCGGCCCGCAGCAGCTTCGTGCAGAAGATGCTCAAGGCGCGGGAGGCATCGTGAACGTCGCCCGCCGTTCCGTTGCCCGTCGCGACGTGCGCCTGCGCGCGCTGGGCCTGACGCTGGCGATGATCGCCATCACGGGCGCGCTGGTGTGGTACCTGCCCGGCAGGCCCGGAAAGACGCCGGCCACCGATGGGTTCGACGTGACCCGGCACATGCAGGCCCAGCGCGTGGCGACCCGCTTTCGCGAAGCGGTCAACCTGTTGCACACCGGCCACCATGCCGAGGCGGTGCTGGCCTGGGAAGACGTGATCGCCATGGCGCCCACCCTGCCCGAGGCGCGGGTCAACCTGGGTTACGCGCACCTGGGGCTCGGCCAGGCCGCAGAGGCGGAGCAGGCGTTTCGGGCCGCGCTGGCCCTGCGCGAATCCCAGGCCAATGCCCATTACGGACTGGCCCTGGCCCTGGCGAAACAGCAGCGCATGGCCGAGGCGCGCGCGGCCATGCGCCGTTTCCTGCGCTACAGCGGGCCCGGGGATCCGTACCTGGCCCGGGCGCACGAACTGCTGAAACAGTGGCAAGCGGAAGAAAATAAATGAGCGTGCGAGTCGGTTATCGCAAACCGGAAGACTTGACCCGGCGCAAGATTCCGCACCGCCTGTCATGACACACTGAAAACAATGGGTGAACAGGAATTGCCGTCCAATGCCGTTATCGCAACACGTGTCGCCAGCCCGGAGGAGGTCGTGAGCATGGATGCCCGTGCCTGGCCACACGCCGGGGATCAGGAAAAGCCGCGCGTCTCGCTGCGCTTCAAGGCCAACTTTGCCTACGGGTTGCTGCTGGCCTTTGCCGTGCTGCTGGCGCTGTTCGTGTTCTACCAGAAGGAGATCCTGCTGACCCAGTTCGATGCCCTGCAGGCGGCCACCGAACGCGAGCTGCAACTGCACGATCTGCGCGCCCGTCTGCGCGGCGAGATCGAGACCCATTCCCTCAAGGCCGCCGATCTGCGCAACAACTGGGGAGCGGCCCATGTGCAGGACCACCTGCGGCGCTATCGCGAATTCCATCGCCGGGTGATCCTGCCCGCCTTTCCAGGCGATGCACAGGCCCGGCAGCTGGCGTCGGCCATCGAACGGGCCATGCGCAAACCGGACGTGGAAACCCTGGCCAGACTCGATGCCGCCCAGCAGGCCTTCCTGAAACGGCTGCAGCAGCGCATCGAGGAGACCCATGCCCGGCGTCTGCAAATGGTGGCCGACTATCGCGCCCACAGCAACCGCGCCGCGATGGTGGCCCTGATCCTGGGCCTGAGCGGACTGGCCTTCCTCGGCTTCATCACCCGCAATTTCTTCCGCCGCCTGTGTGCGGATCTGCACACCCTGTCGCAGACCACCGCGGCCATCACCCGCGGCGAGCGCACGGCGAGCCTGCCGGTGTCGCGGCCCGACGAGGTGGGCGAACTGGCCCAGGTCATCGACCGGCTCGCCCAGGATCTCAGCGCCCAGGAACGGGATCTGGAGATCGAGCGGCAGAAGACCTTCCATCAGGAGAAGATGGCCTCCATCGGCCGCCTGGCGGCCGGCATCGCCCACGAGGTGGGCAACCCCATCGCCGCCATCTCCGGGCTGGTGAAGGACATCATCGACGCCCGCGCCACCGGCCAGTGCCCGCTGCTGGAACCGGACGACGAATGCAAGCTGCGCATGGTGCTCGAACACGTGCAGCGGCTTAGCCACATCACCCACCAGATCTCCGAGATCGCCCAGCCCCAGTCGTCCGAGACCTGTCTGGTGGATCTCAACGGGCTGATCCGCAGCACCACCAACCTGATGCGCTACGACGAGCGCTGGAAGAACATCGAGCTGCGGCTGGATCTGGACAAGCGGCTGCCGGCCATCACCGCCGTCAGCGATCAGATCACCCAGGTGATCATGAACCTGCTGGTCAACGCCGCCGATGCCATCGAGGCTGCCGGCCGCGCCGCACCCTGTGTCTGCGTCAAGACCGGCCGGGTGCACGATCACGTCTTCTTCGTGGTGGAGGACAACGGCGAAGGCATGCCGCCGGAAGTGCTGGCCCGGGCCAAGCAGGCCTTCTTCACCACCAAGGGCGAGGGGCGGGGCACCGGGCAGGGGCTGTCGCTGTGCAACGCCATCGTCGAGGCCCACGGGGGACGCATGGAGATCCACAGCACGCCTGGCAAGGGCACCCGGGTCTTCGTGTATCTGCCGGTTGAACGGGAACTGCTCGAGGAGCGCGCAACATGAGTCGGGCTCGGATTCTGGTCGTCGACGACGAACTGGCCATTCGCCAGGTGCTGGCCGCCAACCTGCGCAAGGCCGGCTACGAGGTGGAGGAACTGGACGATGGCGTGGCGGCGCTCGAACGCCTGCAGGCGGGCGACATCGACATTGCCATCTGCGACATTCGCATGCCGGAGATGAGCGGCATCGATCTGCTGCGCGAGGCACAGCAGGCCAACATCGACACCACCTTCCTGCTGATCACGGCCCATGCCTCGCTGGATACGGCCATCGAGGCCATGCGCCTCGGCGCCTTCGACTATCTGACCAAGCCGGTGCGCACCGAAGAGGTCCTGCATCAGGTGAAGCAAATCGTCGATCTGCGTGGCCTGCGCAACGAGAACCGCCTGCTGCGCACCCTGGTGCTCAAGGACAAGGAAGCCACCTGCCCGTTCGAGTCGCCGGCCATCCAGCAGATCGAGAAACTGATCGGCAAGGTGGCGCCCACCGACTCCACGGTGCTGATCACCGGCGAGAGCGGTACCGGCAAGGGCGTGACCGCCCGGCGCATCCATTCACTCAGCCATCGGGCCGGGGCGCCCTTCATTCCGGTCAATTGCGGCTCCATTCCCGAGAACCTGATCGAAAGCGAACTGTTCGGCCACGTGAAGGGCGCCTTCACCGGCGCCGACCGTTCCAAGAAGGGGCTGTTCGTGGAGGCCGACAAGGGCACCCTGTTCCTGGACGAGATCGGCGAACTGCCGCTGCACCTGCAGGTCAAGCTGCTGCACGTGATCGAGAGCCAGCAGATCCGGCCGGTCGGCGGCGATCAGTTCCGCAAGGTGGACGTGCGCATCGTCGCCGCCACCAACCGCGATCTGGACAAGATGGTGGCCGAGGGCACCTTCCGCGAGGATCTGTTCTTCCGGCTCAATGTGTTTCACATCCACATTCCGCCGCTGCGTGAACGGCGCGAGGATGTGCGCAAGCTGATTCACTTCCTGCTCGAGCGGGATCGGGAACGCTTCGCCAACGGTCGCAGCCTGCGCCTCACGCCCGAGGCGGAGAGCCTGTTGCTGGCCTACGACTGGCCGGGCAACGTGCGCGAGGTGGAGAACGTGATCGACCGGGCACTGATCCTGGCCGAGGACGACGACATCACCATCGCCGATCTGCCGGAGACCATCACCGCACTGGCGGACGAACATCTGCCGGAGGCCGGCAACGGCGGCCGGCTGACCCTGCGCGAACAGGTGCGCATGTACGAACGCAGCCTGATCCTTCGGGCGCTGGAGGAGGCCGGCGGCGATCGTTCCCGCGCCGCGCGCAATCTCGGCATCGGCCAGTCCACCCTGTATCGCAAGCTGGACGAATACGGAGACGGCTCGTGAACCGACAGCCCTGCCCGAAGACGCCATCCGCATTCCGGAGGAGAACCGCCATGTTCCGAACCGCCACGTTCGTGCTGCTGGCCCTGTCCGCGATCCTGTCGCCCGCGCGGGCGGCCGATCCGGTGCGCGGGCAGGAACTGTTCATGCAGCACTGCGTCAGTTGCCACGCGCCGGGCCAGCCGGTGCCTGGCGCGCCCGGCTTCATCCTGCAGCAGCGCATGCTGCAGCCCGACAGCGTGCTGCTGGAGAAGATCCGCTACGGCGTGAATGCCATGCCCGGTTACCAGGGCATCCTCGACAA
>JALVBM010000349.1 GCA_027010665.1 Chromatiales bacterium | reverse complement strand
AGGCCTTGGGCAAAGTCACGCCCCGCTGTCCCTGATACTTGCCACCCCGATCACGGTAGGAGGTTGCGCACACCTCGTCCGATTCGAAGAACAGCATCTGGGCCACGCCCTCGTTGGCATAGATCTTCGCCGGCAGCGGGGTGGTGTTGGAGAACTCGAGGGTCACGTGGCCCTCCCACTCGGGTTCGAGGGGGGTGACATTGACGATGATGCCGCAGCGGGCATAGGTGGACTTGCCGAGGCAGACGGTGAGCACGCTGCGGGGGATGCGGAAGTATTCCACGGTGCGCGCCAGGGCGAAGGAATTGGGCGGGATGATGCACACGTCGCCCTTGTAGTCCACAAAGCTCTGGTGATCGAAGTCCTTGGGATCCACCACCGCCGAGTTGATGTTGGTGAAGATCTTGAACTCGTCGGCGCAGCGCACGTCGTAGCCGTAGCTGGAGGTGCCGTAGGAAACGATGCGCTGGCCGTTGGCTTCGCGCACCTGGCCGGGCTCGAAGGGCTCGATCATGCCGTGCTCCTCGGCCATGCGCGCAATCCAGCGATCCGATTTGATGCTCATGAGGGTACCGTCGCGGGGCTGTCGAAAAGGCCCGGTATTGTGCAACGGAAACCCGCCGTGGCGCAAAGGCGGGGGGCCGGGGACTCTGCTAGAATGCGCCTTTACCGGATCCCGTCGACATGTTCCAGAGCCTCGCCCGACATCCCTGGCGCAGCACCCTGTGGCTGATCGCCGGCCTTGCCCTGCTGCACCTGCTGGTGATCGGCCGCGTGGAACTGACCGGCGACGAGGCCCACTACGCCCTCTATGGCTACTATCCCGACTGGAGCTATTTCGACCATCCCCCGCTGGTGGGCTGGCTCAACGCGCTGGTGCTGCCGTTCTCGTCCAGCGACTTCGCCCTGCGCCTGTGGCCGATCCTGCTCGGCACGCTCACCGCGATCCTGCTGTACGGCCTGACCCGGGAACTGTTCCCGGAGGCCCCCGCCCACACCGCCCTGCTGGCCGTGGCCATCTACCAGTCCGGCATCCTGTTCCAGTTGCTGAACATGGCCATGCTGCCGGACACGCCCCTGCTGCCCATCGCCCTCGGCGCCACCTGGCTGCTGTATCGCGCCCTGCACACCGGCTCCGTGCGCGCCTGGCTGGGCGTCGGCCTGCTGTTCGGGCTGGCGGGGCTGGCCAAGTACACCGCGGTGACCCTGGTGCTCACGGCGCTGATCGCGCTGTTCTGGCTGGGGCGCGCGCAGATGCTGCGCACGCCCGGCCCGTGGCTGGCCATGCCGGTGGCCCTGCTGGTGATCACTCCCATCCTCTACTGGAACGCCGAACACGACTGGCTCTCCTTCGCCTACCAGCTCGGCCACGGCGCGCCGGATCGGGCCTGGTCCAGCAAGCGTTTTCTCACCGCCCAGGCCGGCCAGCTCATTGTCTACGGCCCCCTGATCTATGGTTTCGGCCTTGCGGCCCTGGTATCAGCCCTGCGCCGACGCCACGACGGTGAGCGCATGCTGCTGGCGCTGGCGCTGCCCGTGCTGCTGCTGTTCGCCTGGAACGGCGGCTACGAGACTACCCTGCCCCACTGGCCGGCCCTGGGCTGGCTGGCGCTCTCGCCCCTGATCGCCCGCTGGCTGCTGGCCCACTGGCCGGCGCGCGGGGTGCGCATCGGGGTCTGGAGCAGCGCGGCGTATTCCGTGGCGCTGGTGGCCGTCATCCATCTGCTGATCCTGCTGCCGTTCAATCCCTTTCCGCCCGGCAGACATCCGCTCGGGGATCTGCATGGCTGGCGGGCCAGCACCGAGCGGGCCATGGCCATGCGCGAGGCCATGGCGGCGACGCCGGGGCCGGCACCGCGCCTGTATGTGGGCAACTGGTCCATCTTCAGCCACGTGGCCTGGTATGGCCGCCCCACCCCGGTGCAGGTGACCGATAGCCGCTTCGACCAGTCGGACCTGTGGTACGGCTCGCCGGAACCGGGTGATCGGGGCATCGTGGTGGTGCCCGAATACTACTGGGATCGGCCCGAAACCGCCGGCTTCGGCAAGTTCAACCGCTGCGCCGAGCCCGTGCAGGTCGAAGCCATGCTCGGCGGCGTGCCCGCCAGCCGCTACCGGCTCTACGCCTGCGAAGACTACCGGGGCAGCCGATGATCCGCAGCGAACCGCTCACCTCTCCCTGGGTCTGGGCCGTACCGCTGGCCGGTCTGCTGTTGCTGGGGCTCATCGCCGCCACCGGCAGCAACCGGGAATGGTTTCTGTGGCTCAACCAGGCCCTGCAGTTGCCGCCGTCGATTTCGAAACCCTTCTGGCTGAACGTCACCCTGTTCGGTGACGCCGGGATGGTGATGATTCTGGTGCTGCCCCTGGTCGGCCGCCGGCCGGACGTGATCTGGGCCGGCCTGCTGGCCGGCATCGTCGCCGCCGTGCTGGTCAACGGCGGCAAGGAGCTGTTCCTCGAACCGCGGCCCCCGGCCGTCCTGGATGCGAGCAGCTTCCACCAGCTCGGCAACCGTTTCGGCGCCACGTCCTTTCCCTCCGGCCACACGTCGGCCGCCTTTGCCCTGGCCGGCGTGATCGCGCTGCTGCCCTTCGACCGGCGGGTGCGCTGGCTGGCGCTGGGATGGGCGACGCTGGTCGGCCTCTCGCGCATCGCCGTCGGTGCCCACTGGCCGCTGGACGTGGCCGCGGGCATGGTGGTGGGCTGGACGGCGGCGCTGATCGGCGTCCGGCTGGCCCGCGTGATCCCCGGCGAGAACCGCTGGGTGCAGCGGGCCGCGGCCGCCCTGCTGGTGTTCACCGTCTACTATCTGGTGGTGATGCACACAAGCGGGGATCGGGAAGCGCGCCTGCTCGAGATCGTGGTGCCATTGCTGGCCCTGGCGCTGGCCCTGCCCGGACTGAAGAAACTGTTCCTGCCCGGAGGACGGACATGATTGCCGGCGAACCGGACGACCGGCATTCCCGGCGGGCGAGACTCGGGCTCGTCCTGCGCCTGGCCGTCACGCTCGGCATCCTCTGGCTGATCTTTCGCAACATCGACTTCAGCGGCGTGCTGGCGGTGATGAAGTCGGCCCACTGGCCCGGACTGGCGCTGGCCCTGCTGATGCAACTGCTCTCCACCTGGCTGGCCGGCTTCCGCTGGTACCTGGTGATGCGCGAACTGGGCTTCGGGCACAGCTCCGGGTTCTACGTGCGCAGCTATTTCAAGGGCACCTTCTTCAACCAGGGCCTGCCCACCAGCATCGGCGGCGACGCCATGCGCGTGCTCGACGTGGCCGGCAACGGCTTTCGCAAGCGCGACGCCTTCAAGGGCGTGTTCATCGATCGCATTCTCGGCCTGCTGGGCCTGTTGCTGCTCAACCTGATGGCCAATGCCCTGTTGCCGGATCTGCTGCCGCGGGGCGTGTTCTGGATCATCAACATCCTGGTGCTCGGCGGCGTGGCCGGGTTCGTGGCGCTGGTATTCCTGCACCGCCTGCACTGGTTCGAACGCTGGCGCCTGAGCGCCTATCTGCTCGACATCTCGCGCAAGCTTCACCAGGTATTGCGGGACGGCCGGCGGGTTCTGCGCCAGGTGGGTCTGTCCCTGGCCATTCACGCCTTCTCCATCCTCAACATCTACCTGGTGGGGCGCAGCGTGGGCCTGGACTACGACATTGTCACCTTCGCCGTGATCGCCCCGCCGGTCTTTCTGCTGACCCTGATTCCCGTCTCCCTGGCGGGCTGGGGCATCCGCGAAGGAGCCATGATCGGCCTGTTCACCCTGCTCGGTGCCGACAAGACCGTCGTCTTGTCCATGTCCCTGCTCTACGGCATCATCCTCGTGATCGCCAGCCTGCCCGGGCTGTGGATCACCCTGCAGGGGCGCCTGCACCGCCATCGCCCCACGGCCTGACTCTCACCACAAGGAACCTGTCTCATGAACGTGGACACCATGCGCCGCATCGACTACTGGGCCGGCGTGCCCCTGTGCGCCCTGCTCAGCGGCTGGCTGCGGCTCTGGCACTGGCTGCGCCCGGCCGGCCGGCTGCGGCCGCGGCGGGTGCTGCTCATCGAACTGTCGGAAATGGGCAGCGCCATCTTGGTGGACCCGGCCATGCGCAAGCTCCAGGCCAACGGCGCCGAACTGTTCTTCCTGATCTTCGAGAAGAACGCGCCCAGCCTGCATCTGCTGGGCACGGTGCCGAAGGAGAACATCTTCACCCTGCGCGAGGACAGCCTCTGGCACCTGGCCGTCGACACCCTGCGCTATCTGCGCTGGGTGCGGGACAAGCGCATCGATTCGGTGATCGATCTGGAGCTGTTCTCACGCTTCACCGCCCTGCTCACCGGCCTGTCGGGGGCCAGCAACCGGGTCGGCTATCACGCCTTTCACAACGAGGGGCTCTACCGCGGCGAGATGCTCACCCACCGGGTGGCCTACAACCCGCACATCCACATCGGCAAGAACTTCATCGCCCTGGTCAACGCCCTGCTGAGCACCCGCGAGGAACTGCCCTATTCCAAGACCATCATCGGCGACGACGAAATCCGTCTGGCCCAGGTCAGCATCGATCCGGAACGCCAGCAGGCCCTGCGCGACCGGATCCGGGATCGCCACCCCGACTACGATCCGGCGCAGCGCCTGGTGCTCGTCAATCCCAACGCCAGCGAACTGCTGCCCCAGCGCCGCTGGATGCCGGAACGCTATGTGGAAGTGATGCAGCGGCTGCTGGCCGAATTCGACGACATCCTGATCCTCATCACCGGCGCGCCCAGCGAAACCCAGGAGGCCGAACAGCTCCGGGATCTGGTGGACCATCCCCGCTGCGTGAACTTCGCCGGCGCCCTGAAACTGGAAGAGCTGCCCGTGCTCTACAGCATCGCCACGCTGATGCTCACCAACGATTCGGGGCCCGCTCATTTCTCGGCCATCACACCCCTGCGCACCTTCGTCATCTTCGGCCCGGAGACGCCGAAACTCTACGGCTCGCTCGGCAACAGCACCCCCATCTACGCGGGCCTGGCCTGCTCGCCCTGCGTGAGCGCGGCCAACCATCGCAAGACGCCCTGCCAGGACAACGTCTGCCTGCAGGCCATCTCGGTGGACACGGTGCTGGATCGGCTGCGCCCCGCCCTCGCCGACAAAAGCTGATCCCCAACGAAAAAAACCGGCCTTCTGGCCGGTCTTTTTCGTTGCGCGTCGGGCGCCCGAATCAGTTGTTCTGAATCACGATCTTCGGGAAGCTGGCGCTGTAGTCCTTGGACTTGAGGGACAGCTTGGCGGCCACCCGGCGGGCGATGTCGCGGTAGATCTGGGCGATGCGGCCTTCCGGATCGGCGACCACGGAGGGCGCGCCGCTGTCGGTGGTCTCGCGGATGGACTTGTCCAGCGGCAGGGCGCCGAGCAGATCCACGTCGTTCTCCTCGGCCATGCGCTCGCCGCCGCCGGCGCCGAAGATGTGCTCCTCGTGGCCGCAGTTGGAGCAGATGTGGATGCTCATGTTTTCGATGATGCCCAGCACCGGCACTTCCACCTTCTCGAACATCTTCAGGCCCTTGCGGGCGTCGAGCAAGGCGATATCCTGGGGGGTGGTGACGATGACCGCGCCGGTGACCGGCACCTTCTGCGCCAGGGTCAGCTGGGTGTCACCGGTGCCCGGGGGCAGGTCGATGACCAGGTAGTCCACGTCCTTCCAGTTGGTGTCGTTGAGCAGTTGCTCCAGGGCCTGGGTGACCATGGGACCACGCCAGATCATCGGCGTCTCCTCGTCGATGAGATAACCGATGGACATGGACTGGATGCCGTGGTTTTCCAGCGGCTCCAGGGTCTTGCCGTCCTTCGACTCGGGCTGCTGGCTGATGCCCAGCATGCGCGGCTGGCTGGGGCCATAGATATCGGCGTCGAGGATGCCCACGGTGGCGCCCTCGGCGGCCAGGGCCAGGGCCAGGTTCACCGAGGTGGTGGACTTGCCCACGCCGCCCTTGCCGGAAGCCACGGCGATGATGTTCTTCACGCCCTTGATGGGCTCCACGCCCTTCTGAGCGGTGTGGGCCTCGATTTTCGAGGTCACGTTGATCTCGGCGTCGTCGATGCCCTCGACGGCGGTGATCTTTTCCTTCAGCTTTTCGGCCAGTTCCGCCTTGTAGCCTTCGGCGGGATAGCCCAGTACCACGTCGACGATGGCCTTGTTGCCGTCGACCTTGATGTCCTTGACTGCCTTGGCGCTGACCAGGTCTTTTTCCAGATAGGGGTCGGTGTAACCCTTGATGGCTTCTTCAATCTGGGTGGGGGATACGTCAGCCATGAGATTCTCCTGCAAAGTGCATGGGTAAATAACCTAGTATTTCGGTTCGGTACTCGTTCCGGGAGCGCAATGGTACACAAATTCCACGCCAACTTCTAATTGGCGTAGAATATCCGCCCTCGCTGCGGCCCGACAGGCGGCCCCTTCCGGCCTCCCCGACCGGCGGATCGCCCGCAACGGGTGACAATTCCTTACAAAACAAGAAGTTGAAACAATGCCCCGGAAACCCCGCCAGATCCTCGTCACCAGCGCGCTGCCCTACGCCAACGGCTCGATCCACCTCGGGCATCTGGTGGAGTACATCCAGACCGATATATGGGTGCGCTTCCAGAAGATGCAAGGCCACGAGGCCGTCTACGTCTGCGCCGACGACGCCCACGGCACCCCCATCATGCTGCGGGCCCAGCGCGAGGGGATCACACCCGAGGAACTGATCGCCGCCACCTGGGAGGAACACACCCGGGACTTCGCCGATTTCCACATCGACTTCGATCATTATCACTCCACCCATTCCCCGGAGAACCGGGAACTGGCCGAGACCATCTACCGGCGCCTGAAGGACGGCGGCTACATCCGCTCCCGGGTCATCAAGCAGGCCTACGATCCGGTGGAAAAGATGTTCCTCCCGGACCGCTTCATCAAGGGCGAATGCCCCCGCTGCGGCGCGCCGGACCAGTACGGCGACAGTTGCGAGATCTGTGGCGCCACCTACGCGCCCACCGATCTCAAGAACCCGGTCTCCGTGATCTCCGGCGCCACGCCGGTGGAGAAGGAATCGGAGCACTTCTTCTTCGCCCTCGGCGAGTTCGAGCCCATGCTGCGCCAGTGGGCTCTGGAGGGCGAACACGTGCAGCCCGAAATCGCCAACAAGCTGCGCGAGTGGTTCGAGGCCGGCCTGCAGGACTGGGACATCAGCCGCGACGCGCCCTATTTCGGTTTCGAGATCCCGGACGCACCCGGCAAGTACTTCTACGTGTGGCTGGACGCCCCCATCGGCTACATGGCCAGCTTCAAACACTGGTGCGAGCGCACCGGCACCGACTTCGACGCCTGGTGGGGACCCGACAGCACCACCGAGCTGTACCACTTCATCGGCAAGGACATCGCCTACTTCCACACCCTGTTCTGGCCGGCCATGCTCTACGGCAGCAGCTTCCGGCTGCCCACGGCGGTGTGGTGCCACGGTTTTCTCACCGTCAACGGCCAGAAGATGTCCAAGTCCCGCGGCACCTTCATCAAGGCCCGCACCTATCTGGATCATCTGAATCCGGAATACCTGCGCTACTACTTCGCCGCCAAGCTCGGCGCCGGCATCGACGACATCGATTTGAACCTCGAGGACTTCCAGCAGCGGGTCAACGCCGATCTGGTGGGCAAGGTGGTGAACATCGCCAGCCGCTGCGCCGGCTTCATCAACAAGCGTTTCGGCGGCCGCCTGTCCGCCACCTGCTGCGAACCGGAACTGTACGCCGAATTCGCCGCCGCCCGGGAACCCATCGGCGAACTCTTCGAGCAGCGCGAGTACGGCCATGCCATCCGCGAAATCATGGCCCTGGCCGATCGCGCCAACCAGTACATCGACCAGCACAAGCCCTGGGTGCTGATCAAGGAAACCGGCCGCGAGGCCGAGGTGCAGGCCGTGTGCAGCACCGGGCTCAACCTGTTCCGGGTGCTGGTGGCCTATCTGAAACCGGTGCTGCCGAAGCTGGCCGAGGCCGCGGAGGACTTTCTCAACATCGCACCGTTGCGCTGGGAGGACGTGGCCGAACCGCTCACCGATCACGTCATCGATCCCTTCAAGCCGCTGCTGACCCGCATTGAGAAGGAAAAGGTCGACGCCATGCTCGAGGACGCGAAGGAACATCTCGAGCCGGCCGCGCCTGCCAAACCTGCCAGTGCGCAGTCTGCCGACATCGAGCCCATCGCCCCCGAGATCACTTTCGACGACTTCGCGAAAATCGACCTGCGCATCGCCCGCATCGTCAGGGCCGAACACGTGGAAGGCGCCGACAAGCTGCTGAAGCTGACCCTGGATATCGGCCTTGGCACCCGTCAGGTATTCGCCGGCATCAAGTCGGCCTATGCGCCGGAAGATCTGGAAGGCCGCCTCACGGTGATGGTCGCCAACCTCAAGCCCCGCAAGATGCGCTTCGGCCTCTCCGAAGGCATGGTCCTGGCCGCCGGCCCCGGGGGCAAGGAACTGTTCCTGCTCTCCCCGGACGAAGGCGCCCGGCCCGGCATGCGCGTCAAATGAGGGCCAAGGGACGAGTACCAGGTGGCGAGGTGGTATAACCAATGATTTCCGGGGCCTTTACTGCATCTCCCCGTCAATCGTGTGTTGTTGCCGTCATGACCAGGGCCTATCATTGAGCCATGTCGAAGCCGATTCACCCAACCTCGTCCCTCGTTCCTCGTCCCTCGCCACTGTTCTGTCATGACTGACTTCCTCCTCATTCTCGTCAGCACCATCCTGGTCAACAACTTCGTGCTGGTGAAGTTCCTGGGGCTGTGCCCGTTCATGGGGGTGTCGCGCAAGCTGGAGACGGCCACGGGGATGGGGCTGGCGACGACCTTCGTGCTCACCCTGTCGGCGGTGTGCAGCTATCTGGTCAATGAATACCTGCTGGCGCCACTGGGACTGGAATACCTGCGCACCATCGCCTTCATCCTGGTGATCGCCGTGGTGGTGCAGTTCACGGAAATGGTGGTGCACAAGACCAGCCCGCTGCTCTATCAGGTATTGGGGATCTTCCTGCCGCTCATCACCACCAACTGCGCGGTGCTGGGCGTGGCCCTGCTCAACGTGCAGACCGAACACGGCTTCGTGGAATCGGCCCTCTACGGTTTCGGCGCCGCGGTGGGCTTTTCCCTGGTGCTGGCCCTGTTCGCCGCCATCCGCGAGCGGATCAACGTGGCCGACGTGCCGGAGCCGTTTCGCGGCCCCTCCATCGCCCTGATCACCGCCGGCCTGATGTCCATCGCCTTCATGGGCTTTTCCGGA
>JALVBM010000348.1 GCA_027010665.1 Chromatiales bacterium | reverse complement strand
ATGTGGAACACCCGCAGGAAGGTGGCGACACCGATGGCCAGATAGATGACGTTCAGGGCCACGGCATTTCGGAACAGGGTCCAGTCGAAGACGCCATCGATGAGGACCCGGCGCATGCCTTCGAAGACATGGCTGGAGGGCAGGCTCCAGGCCACAGGTTGCAGCCAGTCGGGCAGGACGCTCACGGGATAGTAGATGCCGCTGACCGGGGCCACGGCGAAGATCACCGCCCAGGCCAGGCCTTCGGCGCCGAGGCCGTAGCGCAGCACGATGGCGATGACCATCAGGCCGATGGCCCAGCTCATCACCAGCAGGTTGGCGAAGAAGGCCACCAGCGGCAGGCCCATGTCGAAGATGGAGTATTCGTAGAAGACGATGGCCAGCAGGGCTGCGGTGCCCACGCCGATGACGGTGCGGATGAAGCTGATGGTCAGCAGGGAGACGATCAGCTCCCAGGGGCGCAGTGGCGAGACGAACAGATGGCCCAGGTTGCGCGAGTACATCTCCTCGAAGAACACGATGGACACGCCGAGCTGGCCGCGAAACAGCACGTCCCACAGCAGCACCGCGGAAATGAACAGGCCGGCGGCCTGGGCCAGCCACGCGCTCTGCTGGATCAGGAACTGGTTGATGAAGCCCCACAGGATCATCTGCATGGTGGGCCAGTAGGCCAGTTCGATCAGGCGTGGCCAGCTGTTGCGCAGCAGGAAGGTGTAGCGGATCAGCATCGCCAGGATGCGATTGAGCGAGCCCGAGACGGGATCAGGCACGGGTGGCCTCCCTGCCGTTGCGGGCCACGGTGAGGAACACCGCTTCCAGATCGGCCTGGCCATAGCGCGCGATCAGTTCAGTCGGGCTGCCCTGATCGACGATGCGGCCCTCGCGCATCAGAATCACCTGATCACACATGCGTTCCACTTCGGCCATGTTGTGGGAGGCCATGAACAGGGTGGTGGCGTGTCGCTGACGATAGTCGAGCAGGTAGTGACGCATGCGATCGGCCGTGTCGGGATCGAGCGAGGCAGTGGGTTCGTCCAGGAACAGCACCTCGGGCCGGTTGAGCAGGGCCTTGGCAATGGCCACCCGGGTCTTCTGGCCGGCGGAGAGGGTGCGATAGGGTCGCTTGAGCAAAGGGGCGAAGTCCAGCTCCTCGGCCAGCTCGGCGATGCGTTGCCGCCGTGCCGGCACGCCGTAGAGGCGACCATAGACGTTGAGATTTTCGGCCACCGACAAGCGACCGGGCAGGTCCACGTAGGGGGAGGTGAAGTTGAGCCGACCCAGCACCCGATAGCGATGACGCAACATGTCCTCGCCCAGCACCCGGATGCGGCCCCGGGTCGGCAACAGCAGGCCAAGGAGCATGGCGATGGTGGTGGTCTTGCCGGCGCCATTGCCGCCGAGCAGGCCGGTGATGCTGCCGCGCGCGACCGCGAAGTCGATGCCATCCACCGCGTTCACGTGGCCGAAGCGCTTGCAAAGGTCATGGACCTCGATGACCGGGCTGGACGGTTTGCTGTTCAAGGAGAGATCGGCTGCGCGGACTGTCGGGGTATGCTAGTTTTTTGTTTCCGGATCCCGTTCGGGATCCCCGCACAGGGTAATCGACGACACATGTCAGGTAAACCACACGTCTTCCGACGCCATCTGCTCATCGGACTGCTGATGCTGATCCCGGCCATGGGGCTGGCCGCCGGCAAGGAAAAGGTGGCGCGAGCCGTCTTCACTACCGGGGTCGAGAATCGCGAGCCGGTGGATCAGGTGCTGCGCCTGAACAATACCCATCGGGAGGTCTATTTCTTCACCGAACTGCGCCACTTCGACGGCCAGACCGTGACCCATCGCTGGGAATACGAGGGCAACATGGTGACCGAGCGCAAGTTCGAAGTGGGCGGGCCCCGCTGGCGGGTGGCCTCGCGCAAGGCACTCAATCCGGCCATGACCGGACGCTGGAGCGTGACGGTACTGAACGGGGAGGGCTGGCCGGTGTATACGGCCGCGTTCGACTACGTGAAGAAGGAAGACTACCCGGAGGACGCTATTCTGCCGCCGCCACCGCCGTAACCGGTTCGGCGTCTGCGGCGGCCTGATCCGGGGTTTCGTCAACGGTTTGTGGCGCGTCGGCCTCGGCGGTTTCGTCGTCGTTTTCCTCGTAGGCCGGAACGTCTTCGGCGGGCGTCGGCGTAACGGGTTTGGCCGTGTCCTGGCCGTCGAAGGCCATGTTTTCGTTCTGCTCGATCATGCCACTGACCGAGGGCAGGGGGCCGTCAGGGACCGGCGGCAGTTCGGGCAAGGCCACTTCGGGCGGGGTGACGTCGGGCGGCACCGCAGTATCCTCGGCTGCCGAGCTGTCCGGTGCCGGCGAAGCCGGTGCCGGTGCATCAGCGGCTTCGGGCGCCGGTGGCGGGCTAACTGCCGGTGCCCGGCGGGATGCGGCCTGTTGCTCCCATTTTGCCAGTTGCCGTTCCAGGCGGGCCTCGGCCTCCTCACGCAAGCGCCGCTCCTGCCGGATCCGCTCGGCCAGGCTGAAACGTGGTGTCCGGGGTTTCGGCTTGTGAATGCTGGCGGTCGTGGTGCCGACCGGATTGTCGTCGCGCTTGGCGATCACGGTGGGCGTCTTGTCCGGTTCCACCATCAGCAGGGAGACGCCGAGCACGGCCGCGGCCACCACCGAGGCGGCAATGGCGTACAGCTTGCGCATGCGTTGCCGTCGTTCCTCGGCCGCTTCCGCCTCGTGGCGGGAAAGGGTCTCGTCCAGTTCCTCCCGGGCGATGGGGACGTAATCCTGGTCCGGGGAATCGAAGTGGAATGAGGGCAGGCCGTCGTCCGCTTCTTCCCGGTGCCCGGCTACCGGTTCAGGTGCCTTTTCGCCGGCGTCGAAAAAATTCTCGGCCGGGCCTTCCTCCTCGAGATCATCCGGTTTGATCGTGGGTTCCTTGAAGATGAAGACGTCCTGGGCGCCTTCGAGAATGATGCGATTGCCGACCCGCTTGAGCACGGCCTCGGACAGGGACATGCCTTCGGCACGCTGCCGGGCTTCTTCCTCGCGGCGGGCCTGCTCGGCTTCCTCGAGCTTGCGCCGGATTTCCTCGGCCTTGCGGCGCATGGCCTCGGCCTTTTTCGCCTTGCGACGTTTTTCGGCCTCGCGCCGGGCGGCTTCCTGGGCGGCCAGGGCTTCCTGACGGGCCTTTTCCTTGGCCAGCCGGCGGGCCTTGGCTTCCTGGTAGGCCTTTTCCTCGGCGAGGCGCCTTGCCTCCTCGGCGCGCCGGGCTTCTTCCGCCGCCAGGCGTTCGAGTTCTTCGCGGTGTTGCCGCTCGGCTTCCTCGGCCGCCCGGCGCTGTTCGACCAGCGCCGCCTCGCGGCGTCGGCGTTCGGCCTCGATCAGTTCCTCACGCTTGCGCTCGGCGGCCTCGGCGAGCTTGCGGATCTTTTCCTGTTCCTTGAGCTCGGCCTGGCGCTTGGCTTCGGCCACCTGGGCGGCCAGCATTTCACGCGTGGTCTGGATCTCCATGCGCAACCGCTCGGCTTCCTCCATGGCCTCGCGGCGGATGCGTTCGGCTTCCGATTCGGCTTCCGCGGTGCGGGCCCGGGCCAGTTCCTCGGCCTGCAGACGGGCCTGTTCGAGCAGTTGCTGCTGATGTTCCTTTTCGCGGTTGACGATCACCGACGCCTGTTCGGCCAGTTCACGGCGGGCGGCTTCCATTTCCTGACGAAGCTTCTCGGCCTCGGCTTCGGCCGCGCGGCGGATGCGCTCGGCTTCCGATTCGGCCTCGGCGGTGCGGGCCCGGGCCAGTTCCTCGGCCTCCCGACGGGCCTGTTCGCGGAGTTTCTCCTGCTGTTCGCGTTCCTGCTCGGCCAGGCGTGCGGCCTGTTCGGCCAGCTCGCGGCGGGCGGCTTCCATCTCCTGGCGCAGCTTCTCGGCCTCCGCCTCGGCCGCCTTGCGAATACGCTCGGCTTCGGCTTCCGCCTTGCGGCGGGCCTCTTCCTCGGCCTTGCGGCGGGCTTCTTCCAGCGCGGCCTGGTGTTCCCGTTCGGCCTTGCGGCGGGCTTCTTCCAGCGCGGCCTGGTGTTCCCGTTCGGCCTTGCGCCGGGCCTCTTCCAGCACGGCCTTGTGTTCCTGGTGTTGCTGCGCCTTGAGACGGCGAGTCTCTTCCTCGAAGCGCAGGCGGGTTTCTTCCATCTCCTTGCGCAGGCGATCGGCCTCTTCCTGGGCCTTGCGCCGGATTTCGGCCGCTTCCCGTTCGGCCTTCTTGCGGGATTCCTCGGCTTCGCGGGCGGCCTCGGCCGCCACCTTGCGGGCGTGTTCCAGGGCGCTGTCCAGCGTGGCCTGGCGTTTGGCGTTCTCCTCGGCCTCGGCCTGCAGGCGCCGCAGTTCTTCCTCGGCCTTGCGCTTGGCGGCCTTGGCCTCGAGCTTGAGCTTCGCGGCCTGCTCCTCGGCCTGCTTGGCCCGGCGGGATTCTTCCTTCAGACGCTGGCGGGTGGCGAGCAGGGCGGCTTCGCGCTTCTCTGCCTCCTCCTTCTGCAGGCGCTTGATCTTCTCTTCGGCCTCGCGGCGGGCCGCTTCGGCGGCTTCCACCCGGTCGGCCAGCTTGCGGGCTTCCTCGCGGGCGGTTTTGGCCTCCTGGCTGATTTTCTCGGCCTTGGCCTCGGCGGCCTTGCGGGTCTTCTCGGCCACCAGGGTCTTGCGGCCCTCGGGCGTGTCCAGCACCGGCACCGAGAGATTGGGCTCGGGCATGGTGAGGGCGTTCTCGTTGAGGCCACCCTCGAGGACGTAGCAATCGAGGCCGTGCTGGGCGAGCAGGAAGGCCGCGGCGGCGCTTTCGCTGCCGTCGTTGCAGATCAGCACATATTCCCGTTCGGGATTCAGCCCGTCGAGCTTGAGGCGCAGCATCGACAGGGGGATGTTGACCGAGCCTTCCACGCGCCGGGCCATGAACTCGTCGTTGCGGCGCACGTCGATGAGCAGGGCGCCGGCGGCGATCTTCTTCTCGACGGTGGTCTTGTCGATCGTGGTGATGAGTGGTTTGGCCAGAAGTTCGAGGAACTTGTCCTTTTCCAGGCGCATGAGCACGCCATCCTCGAGCATGGTCACCGAGGCGTTGCGCTTGCCGCCGGTGATCAGGGCTTCCTCGCCGAAACCGTCGCCCACGGTGAGGATGGCAAGCTGGATCTCGTCCAGTTTCGGGGCCGGCCGGCGGGAGACGGCGCAGCGGCCGGAATGGACGATGTAGTAGTAGTCGTTGCTCTCGCCCTGCCGGATGACCGTGTCGCCCTTGCTGAAGGGGACCTCTTCGAGGTTCATCAGCAGGGTCTGGATGTTCTCGGTCGGCAGCTTGAGGAAGGCGCGGGACTGGAGGAAACGCACCATCCAGGCGGATTCGTCATCGCCGCTCAGTTCCTCGACCTCGATCAGGCCGGAGTTCTCGTCCTGGGTGAGGATTTCGAGCAGATCCCGGTCGATGAACAGCAGTTTGCAGGTGGTCTTGGTCTTGGCCGTGCAGGGGCGCGGAATTTCCGGTTCGATGGCATCCGGCAGCGGGTTGTTGCCCCGGGCCTTGAGCTGGCGGGGCTTGGGGCTGCCGGCGGCCTGCAGGGTCACGGTGCCCGAGAGCAGGTAGATGACGCGCTTGTCCCGTTCCCCCTGGCGAAACAGGGTGCGGCCGGCGGGAAATTCCTGGATGGAGGACTTGGCGGCCAGTTCCTCGAGCTTGTCCTGGCTCAGATCGCCCAGCGGTTTCAGCCCCTTGAGCAGGCTGACGGCGATTTTGTCGGAACGGGCAGCGGCCATGACGATAGACTCGGGAAATCGGGTTGTTCAGGGGCAAGCCGCGTTCCGTCGCGTCGTCTCGCCTTTTTATATCTATCGGCATATGCGCTGCCGACAAAAGCTCAATTTAAATTTAGTTCATTCTTCTTGTCGAAGTTGTGAAATGGCTCACAATGTGGGTGGATGTACCCGGAAAAAGTGTCAGAACCGGGCGCCGAAGGTGAGATAGCCGCCCGAGCGGTTGCCGCCGTAGAAACGCAGGCCGACGAAGCCGGCGGCGCCGAGGTTCAGATCCACGCCGGCGAAGGCATACAACGGGTCGTCGACCTCGAAATCGTTGCTCACGTCCACGCCCGAGATGCTGAGGGTTTCCCTGCCGTTCACCACCTGGTAGCCGCCACCGCCCACCAGGGTCACTGCCTGGCCCAGCGGCACGTCCAGTTGCAGACCCGCCTGGCTGTCCCACCAGGAACGGTCCACGGTTGCCGTGTCATTCTCGCCGCGGGTGGACTGGTAGTTCACGGTCCCGAACAGGGTCAGGCCCAGAGCCCGCATGTCCACGAGGCGGCCGTAGAGCCCCACGCCGATGCCGTAGCCGACGCTGTTGGCGGGAACGACGGAGAGAGTGCGCGACTGGGTCATGTCGAGATAGGCCAGTTCGAGGGTGCCGCTGAGGCGGGGATTGAAGGCCTGATCCCAGATGGCCCGCAGGTGGGTGACGCGGGTATCGCTGCTGGTATCGTTGTCGTAGTTCCAGGTCTGATCGGTCTGATCGATGATCAGACGAAAGCGGGAAGCCTCGGTACCATAGGCCGCAACGGCGGAATGCGTCACCAGCAGGGTCATGAGAAGGAGAACGCGAAGGGCGTGGATGTGACGGCGCATGGTCGGGGCCTTGAGTTGTCGTTGTCGTGACCCGAAATCCTATCCGCCCGTCCGGACCTTGTCCACTTGCGGCATCTGGGGCAACATGCACGAACCGGCCATGCAGGAGAGAAAAATGCCGGGGTGCGTTTATCGCTGACCACAAACGGAACAGGGGGACGATCATGACCACACGGGACGAGCAGTCAGGCGACGAAAAAAGCTTGTCGGTGGAGGAACGCCGCCGCCGCGCCTGGGGCATGGCGGGGGAACCGTCGGGGCGCAACAAGATTGGCATCCGGCTGGGCGGCCGCAAGCCGGGCACCGGCCATCCCTTCGCCCACGTGACGGGGCCCGATCGCTGGCTGGTGCACAAGATGCTGGCGGTGGTGGGCAACCCGCCCATTGCCATTTCGCTCTGGGACGGGCAGACCGTGGCCGAGCCCGAGAACCCCGTGGCCCGGGTTACCATCCATGACCGGGCGGCCATGTTCAAGCTGATCGCCGATCCGGAACTGCATTTCGGCGATCTCTACAGCAGCGGGCGCGTCGAGCTGGAAGGGGATCTGGTCCGTTTTCTCGAAGTCATCTATCGCAGCATTCGTGGCAATACCCGCATGAGCTGGCTGCGCCGTTTCATCGTCTGGCTCGGCCATCGGCGCATCGCCAACTCCCTGGCCCGGGCGCGCGACAACATCTACCACCATTACGACATCGGCAACGCCTTCTACCAGCTCTGGCTGGACAAGGTGGCCATGCAGTACACCTGTGCCTATTTCCCCGATCCCGACATGAGCCTGGAAGAGGCGCAGACCGCCAAACTGCATCACATCTGCCGCAAGCTGCAGCTCAAGCCGGGCGATACCGTGGTGGAGGCCGGCTGCGGCTGGGGTGGACTGGCCCGCTTCATGGCCCGGCACTATGGCGTGACCGTACGCGCCTACAACATTTCCAAGGAACAGATCCGTTTCGCCCGGCAGAAGGCCGAGGAGGAAGGCCTGGCCGATCGTGTCGAATACGTGGAGGACGACTATCGCAACATCACCGGCGAGTATGACGTTTTCGTCTCGGTAGGGATGCTCGAACACGTGGGCACTCGTGACTATCGCACCCTCGGCCAGGTGGTCAAACGCTGCCTGAAACCGGAAGGCCGCGCCCTCATCCACACCATCGGCCGCAACCAGCCGGGACCGATGAATGCCTGGATCGAACGGCGCATCTTCCCCGGCGCCTATCCGCCCACGCTCGGCGAGATGAGCGAGATCTTCGAACCGCAGCGGTTCTCCATCCAGGACGTGGAGAACCTGCGTCTGCACTACGCCAGGACGCTCGAGCACTGGCTGGCCCGCTTCGAAAGCCACGTGCCGGAAATCGAGGCCATGTTCGATCCGGCCTTCGTTCGTGCCTGGCGCCTGTACCTGGCCGGTTCCATCGCCGCCTTCACCAGTGGCGAGCTGCAGCTCTTCCAGGTGGTCTTCACCCACGCCGAGAACAATCAGCTGCCGTGGTCACGGGCCCATCTCTACGAGGCGCCTGCCACCGAAGCGAAGGGGGAAGTGCATGAAGCCGGTTGACGTGCTGATCGTCGGTGGGGGGCCCGCCGGCTCGACCCTGGCCTGGGCCCTGCGCGACAGCGGTCTGTCGGTGGCCATCCTGGACAAGCGGGACTTTCCCCGTGACAAGGTCTGTGCCGGCTGGGTTACCCCGGCGGTGATGGAAGAGCTGGAGGTGGATCTCGAAGACTACGCCCGCGAGCGTACCCTGCAGCCCATCTCCGGCTTCCGCCTGGGGCTGATGGGCGAGAAGGAAGTCGAGACCCGCTACGAGCATGGCCCGGTCAGCTACGGCATCCGTCGCTACGAGTTCGACGACTACCTGTTGCGGCGCGCCGCCGACACGGGTGCGACGCTGCTGACCGGAACGCCGTTCCGGCAGATGGAACGCGAGGGCGACGGCTGGCGGGTCAACGGCGAGATTGCCGCGCGCGTGGTGGTGGGTGCGGGAGGACATTTCTGTCCCGTGGCCCGGGCCATGGGCGCCCGGCCCGGCCGCAGCGAGCGCATCGTCGCCGCCCAGGAAATCGAGTTTCCCATGACCCCGGAACAGGCCGCCGCCTGCCCCGTGGATCCGGAAGTGCCGGAACTGTTCTTCACCCGGGATCTGGCTGGCTACGGCTGGATCTTCCGCAAGGGCGACTATCTCAACATCGGCCTCGGCCGCGAGGACAATCACCAACTGTCACGCCACGTGGCCGAATTCACCGACTACCTCAAGGCCCAGGGCCGCATCCCGGCCGATACGCCGGAGAAGTTCCACGGCCACGCCTACCTGCTCTATCCCCACGCCCTGCGCCGGCTGGTGGACGACGGACGCCTGCTCATCGGCGACGCCGCCGGCCTGGCCTATCCGCAGAGCGGCGAGGGTATCCGCCCGGCTGTGGAGTCGGCACTGCTGGCGGCGCAAAGCCTGCTCGAGTGCGACGGCCGCTACACGGCCGATCGGCTGGCGGGTTACGTGGAGCGGATGGAGGATCGGTTCGGCCGCCGCCAGGCGGGACCGGGCTGGCTGGAGCGGGTACCCGTGGGCCTCAAGCAGCCCATCGCCGCGCGCCTGATGCGCAGCCCCTGGTTCGCCCGCAACGTGGTGATGGACCGGTGGTTCCTGCATACCCACCAGGCACCGTTGAGATTCCGCGCCGGCACGGCGGCGTGA
>JALVBM010000347.1 GCA_027010665.1 Chromatiales bacterium | reverse complement strand
CCTGGACGACGAGGATGCGCACCCGATCGCCGGGATAGATGCGATCGGGATCGCGGATGCGGCTCAGGCGGGCCAGTTCCGGATAGCGGAAGGGATCGTGGACATAGCGGGCGGCGATGTCCCAGAGCGTGTCGCCGCGCACGACGATGTGGACGATTTCCCGCCGGATGACGGGCGCGGGAGACGGTGTGGCCGCGCTGTTGTCGGACGCCGCTGCTCCGGGCGGCGGCGTCGGTGCCGCCGTGTCGGATGCCTCCGTCCCGGCTGACGGTTTCGGCGTGGCGATGACAGTGTCCTCCGCTTCGGCGGGAATGGTTTCGTCTGCTGCAGGTTCCGGCAGTCCGGCTGTCGCGGGGACCGATGGTGTCCCGGCGGGCATGGTACTGCGGTTCTCCGCCGGCGGTGGCGAGAGGGGCGGACGGGGTTGGTGCAGGACGATGGTGATGCCCTCGTCGTCGTCCCGGATTTCGGCGCGGTATTCCGGCGGCGGTGAGTCCGATGGCTTGCTTCGGGTCGGAACCGGAGCGGGCGCCGTCGGTTCGGAGAGGAGCGGTGCCGGCGCGGTGGGCGGGCTGTCGGCCATGACCGGCTCCCGGAGCGGCTCGGGCGGATGCTGTTCCCGAGCGGAAGGCAGCGCCGGTTTGGTGGGCGGCGCGACGGCAAGGGGGCGAACCGGTTCGGGCGCCAGCCAGTCGGTGAGCAGATACCAGCTTCCGGCGCCCAGCCCGGCGAGGAAGAGCACGATCCACAGCAGGGCCGGCAGGGGGCTTTCGTCGGCCACCGTTGACGAGGTTGCAAATGCGGGAGCGGCGGGCCGGGGCGCGGCAGGCGCGAGCCGTGTCGATGGTGGTGGCGGCGATCCGGCCGGTGCCGGCCTTTCCGTTGTCGGCGGCCGGCGGGGCGGTTCGGCCGTGCGGGGCGGAACCGGTTGCCGTGGGTGCGACGTGGCCACGGGCGAGCGATGCGCCGGCCTGCCGGAGGTGCCGGCGGGTCGGGGTCCAGGCCGGGAAGGGGGGTGTTTCCGGGCGGGCGTGACGGGTTCGGAGATCCTGCGGGAGACGGTTTCGGTCGGCGCCGGGATCGTTCCGGATTCGGTGCGCCCAGGTGGCGGCGTGACGGACGCCGGGTCCGGTTCGGGGGGGCGGGTTCCGGCGGCTGCTGGTCGGGGTTCCGGTACGACGGGACGGGGGCAATCGCTCGCCGTTGGGGATTCCGGATCGGCCATGGGCGGCGTTTCCGGCTCGAGGGCGCGCAGATGATCGCGCAGGATGCCGGTCTCCTCGATTCCGGCCAGGCGTTCGAATTCGGTGTACAGGCACAGCCGTCCCTCGTGCTGCAGGGTGCGCCGAAACCATGTGTGGGGAATGGGTGGCGGCAGGCCGCCCCAGCCGCTGGCCGGCCATTCGAGCACGTCGATGATGTCGTCCACCCGAAAGCCGAACCGGCCCGAAGGCAGTTCGGTGACGATGATACGGCCGGTCCCGCTTTCGGGGATGGGAGCGCCGAAGCCCTGACCGAGATCGACGACCTTGACCAGATGCCCGCCGTGGCGAAAGACGCCCGGATGCAGGGCATCGCTGCCCGGCGGCCGATGCAGGGGCGGGGGGGTGACCACGCCGGCGACCGGCCGGCTCGGTGCGCAGCAGCACACCGGGCCGACGCGAAACAGCAGCAGGGCGTTCTGGTCGTCGGCGTCCATGACGGGGGTCCGGTTCGGATCGTTACCGGTTATAGCGGCCCTGTGGCGGGGGAATTGAGGCGGGCGAGCCGGTGGCCTATGTCCCGGGCAGGGCGTTGGCGAGGGCGGCGAACTGTTCGAGGGTCAGGCGTTCCGGGCGCAGGCCGGGATCGATGCCGAGGGCGGCGATGGTCCCGGGATCGAGCAGGCCACGCAGATTGTTGCGCAGGGTCTTGCGGCGGTGGGCGAAGGCGGTGGCGACCACCTTGCGCAGCCGTTCGGGATCCACGTCCACCGGTGGTGTGGCGTGGGGCACGAGGCGAACGATCGCCGATTCCACCTTCGGTGCCGGCCGGAAGGCGCCGGGGCCGACGGTGAACAGCATTTCGGTCCGGCAATGGTACTGGACCATGATCGCCAGCCGCCCCCAGGCATGGCTGCCGGGGCGGGCCACCAGCCGTTCCACCACTTCCTTCTGCAGCATGAAGTGCATGTCGCGGACGATGGCGATCTGATCGAGCAGATGGAACAGCAGCGGCGTGGAGATGTTGTAGGGCAGGTTGCCGACCACCCGCAGGCTGTGCGGGCCCCCGGCCAGCGTGCGGAAATCGAACTTCAGCGCGTCGGCCTGATGGATGCGCAGCTCGCCCAGCTCGCCGCAGCGTTCGGACAGGGGCGCGATCAGATCCCGATCCAGCTCCACCACGTCGAGGCGGCCGAGGCGCGGCAACAGCTCACAGGTGAGGGCGCCCTGGCCGGGGCCGATTTCCACCATGGCCTCGCCGGGCTGCGGATGGATGGCCTCGACGATGCGGCGGATCACGCCGGGATCGTGCAGGAAGTTCTGGCCGAAGCGTTTGCGGGGGCGGTGGGACATGTGCTTTGAATCCGGAAATGGCAGGAAAAGATACCACAGGTTTTTCGCGCGGGCCGGCTGCGCGGGCGGGCGCATTTCTGTCAGAATGGCGGTTGTCCGCCAGCACGCCGGCCGAATCGTTCATGACCGTCAAGACCCGTTACCAGCTCGTCGACATCCTGCGGGGCGTGGCCATCGCCCTGATGGTGTGGTTCCACTTCAGTTGGGATCTGTGGCACTTCGGCTATGCCGATTTCGATTTCTATCGCGATCCCTTCTGGCTGAACCTGCGCACTCTCATCGTCAGCCTGTTCCTGCTGCTGGTGGGCGTGTCCCTGGTGCTGGCCTCACAAGGTGGCATGAACTGGCCGCGCTACTTCAGGCGGCTGGGGCTGCTGGTGCTGTTCGCCGTGGCCATTACCGTGGTCAGTTATTTCACCAACCCCCAGCGGGTCATCGTCTTCGGCATCCTGCACTTCATCGCCTTTGCCTCCGTCGTGGCCCTGCCGTTTCTGCGTTTCTGGTGGCTGACCCTGTTCGTGGGCATCGTCCTCGTCGTTCTGGACACCCAGTTCAGCCATCCCCTGTTCAACCAGCCGTGGCTGCACTGGATCGGCCTGATGACCCACAAGCCGGTGACCGAGGACTACGTGCCCGTGATCCCCTGGCTGGGCGTGGTGCTGATCGGCATCTTCATCGGCCACAGCCTGTTTCGCTGGCCGGCGCTGGCCTTCGTGCACCGCTGGCAGAGTACGGCGCCGCCGGCCCGGTTTCTGGCCCTGGCCGGGCGCCACAGCCTGGCCATCTACGTGGTGCATCAGCCGTTGCTGTTCGGCCTGTTCGCCCTGGTTGGCGCACTGGCGGGCTGAGCGTTCGCGGCCGGAACCGTTCCGGCGCGATGGTAAGATGGGCCGATGATCACCTCGCCGCAAAAGATCCTGGTCGTGCGCAACGACAAACTGGGCGATTTCATGCTCACCTGCCCGACCTTCGCGCTGCTGCGCGAGGCCCTGCCGGACGCCCGCATCGATGCGCTGGTGCAGGACTACACGGCGCCGATGGCCGAGCAGTTCGCCGGCATCGACACGGTGATCCGCGATCCCGGCCCCGGCTGGGGCAGCACGCTGGCCCTGGCGCGGCGCCTGCGCCGCGAGCGTTACGATGCGGTCATCGTGCTCTTTTCCACCACCCGCATCGGCCTGGCCCTGTGGCTGGCCGGCATTCCCGTGCGCCTGGCGCCGGCCACCAAGCTGGCGCAGATCTTTTACAACCGCCGGGTGCGCCAGCGCCGCTCCCGCTCCGAGAAGCCGGAGTACGAATACAACCGCGATCTGGCCGTGGCCCTGCTGCAGGAATGGGGGATTGTCGAACCGGGGCCATTCACGCCGCCCTGTCTGCGCTTCCCGCCCGAAGAACGGGAAGCCACGCGCAAGGACTTCCTGGCGCGTTACCGCCTGCCCGATGACAGCCGCCTGCTGTTCGTTCATCCGGGGCACGGCGGCTCGGCGAACAATCTGCGCGTGGACCAGTTCGCAGAGCTGATCCGGCAGCTCGATCCCGTGCCGCCCTGGCGGATCGTGATCACCGCCGGGCCAGGCGAGGAAAGCCAGGCCCGGGCGCTGGCCGACGGCATCGCCGATCGGCAACCGATCGTGCACGTCTCCCGCGAGGGCCTTGCCACCTTCGCCCGCCATCTCGATCTGGCCGATCTGTTCATCAGCGGCTCCACCGGCCCCCTGCACATCGCCGGCGCCCTCGACCGTCCCACCGCCGCCTTCTACACTCGCCGCCGCTCGGCCACCTCCCTGCGCTGGCAGACCCTGAACGCACCCGAACGCCGGCTGGCCTTCTCCCCGCCGGAGACAGCCGAAGCGGAGGACATGTCACAGGTGGATCTGGCTGCGGCGGCGCAGGCGATCCGGGCGCGGTTCATCGCAGTTTCGGGTGAGGGGTAATGGTTCCGGGGATACTGGGAAGAACACGGAGGGCACGGAGACACGGAGGGCACAGAGAATTTATGTGTGAGTAGGTCGGGCTTCAGCCCGAAATGTCGGCCTGAAAGGCCGACCGACAGATTCAGAAGCAGACGCGAAGGCGTTCGACAAACCCAAACATCGATCTTTCTCCGTGTCCTCCGTGTCTCCGTGCCCTCCGTGTCATTCACTCCCAACCATTCGAAGCCCCGCCCGTTCGCTCATCCCGATCGCCGTTTCGATGGCGGCGATGAGGCTGCCGGGATCGGCGCGGCCGGTGCCGGCGAGTTCGCAGGCGGTGCCGTGGTCGACGGAGGTGCGGATGAAGGGCAGGCCGAAGGTGATGTTGACGGCCTGGCCGAAGCCGAGGTGCTTGAGTACCGGCAGGCCCTGATCGTGGTACATGGCGAGGACGGCATCGCATTCGGCGAGCCGCTGCGGGTGGAAGGCGGTACAGGCGGGCAGGGGGCCTTCGAGATCCATGCCCTGGTTGCGCAGGCGGTTCAGGACCGGTTCGATGATCTCGATCTCTTCCCGGCCGAGGTGCCCGTCCTCGCCGGCATGGGGATTGAGGCCGAGCACGTGGATGCGGGGGCGTTCGATGCCGAAGTGTTTCACGAGGCCCGCGTGCAGCAGTTCGAGGGTGGTGGCCAGCCGGTCCGGATCCAGCGCCGCGGCCACCTCGGACAGCGGCAGGTGGGTGGTGGCCAGCGCCACGCGCAGGCCGGGGGCCGCCAGCACCATCAGCACCTGCTCGGTGCCGGTCTGTTCGGCGAAGAATTCGGTATGCCCGGTGAAGGGCACGCCCGCGGCGTTGATCACGCCCTTGTGCACGGGGCCGGTGACCACCGCGGCGAAGACGTGGTTGACGCAGCCGATCGTGGCGCGGCGCAGGGTTTCGAGCACGTGTTCGGCATTGGCCGGGTCCGGCCGGCCAGCGGTCACCGGCGCGTTCAGGGGTACCGGGATGACCGGCAGTTCGCCCTTGCGATGGGATTTCACGTCGCCGTGAAAGTCGGTGAGTCGGATGCTCAGGCCCAGCTTCGCGGCGCGGTCCGCGAGCAGTTCGGGATCGGTGATGGCCACCAGGGGCGCCGGCCAGTCGCGCGCGGCGATGGCCAGCAGCAGATCGGGGCCGATGCCGGCCGGTTCGCCGGGGGTGACGGCGATGGGCGGCGCGGTAGGGGTCACTGGTTCAGGCGATATTCCACGTAGGCGGTGCTGCGCAGTTCCCGCAACCAGTTGTGCATGGCGATGTCGGTCTTGCGCTTGCCGATGAGCTGGCGGGCCTGTTGCCGTTCCCAGGCCTCGGTGTCGTCGTGCTGGCGGCGGGCCATCACCTGCACGATGTGCCAGCCGAACTGGGTCTGGAAGGGATCGCTGATCTGGCCCGGCTTGAGCCTGTTCATCTCTTCCTCGAAACGCGGGACCATGGTGCCGGGATTGACCCAACCGAGGCTGCCGCCGCGGGCGGCCGAGCCGGTGTCGTCGGAGACGGCGCGGGCGATCTCGCCGAAGTCGGCACCGTCCTCGAGGCGCTGGCGAATGCGCAGCAGTTCGGCGTGGGCGGCCTCGCTGGAGGTCATCTCGTCGGGCTTGATGAGAATGTGGCGGGCCAGGGTCTGCTGCACCACGTGACGCGACTGGTTGCTGCGCTTGTCGATCATCTTCACGATGTGGAAGCCGGCGGGGCTGCGGATCACGTCGCTGATCTGTCCCGGCTTGAGATCGCGCACCTTGTCGGCGAACAGGGTGGGCAACTGGCCGGGCTTGCGCCAGCCGAGATCGCCGCCCTGCAGGGCATCGGGGGCGTTGGATTCGGCGATGGCGGTCTGGGTGAAGTCGGCGCCCTCGCGCAGCCGGCCGAGGATGGCTTCGGCCTTCATGCGGGCGTTGGCGATCTGCTGGGGCGAGGCCGCTTCCGGCAGGGCGATGAGAATGTGGGCCAGGTGGTATTCGTCGTCATGGCCGGCGCGGTTGGCCTGGTTGATCAGGTAGTTCTCCACTTCCCGGGGGCTGACCGTGACCCGGCTCTCCACCCGTTGCTTGCGCAACCGGGCGATGGTCAGGCTGTTGCGGATCTGCCGGCGATAGTCGGCGAAGTCGAAGCCCTCGCTCGCCAGGACCTGTCGGAACTGATCGAGACTCAGGTTGTTCTCGCGGGCGATGTTGGCAATCACCTGGTTGATGGTCTCGTCGTCGATGCGGATGCCGATGCGCGCCGCTTCCTGCAGTTGCAACTGTTCCATGATCAGCTTGTCCAGCACCTGCCGGCGCAGCACGTTGTCCGGCGGCAGACGGGTCTGCTTGCGTTGCAACTGGTTCTTGACCAGGCGCAGTTCCCGCGCCAGTTCGGTGGCGGTGATCACGTCGTCGTTGACCACGGCGACGATGTGATCGATCTCCTCGACGATCTTCGCCGAGGCGGGCAACAGGATCAGGCCGAGAACGGCGGCAAGGAACAGGCGTGACTTCATGAGCGGAAAGGGGCAAACGAACGGGAACGCATCATACCACAGGGGTCAGTAGCGGGTGCCCACGCTGGACAGCCCTCGGAGTTCGATTTCGAAATAGAAACCGCGCTCGGGTTCGACCGTCTCGCTGATGAATCGTTCCCGGGCCTGCAGGGCCAGCGCCCAGCAGCAACTGTCATAACGTACGCCCAGAACCTTTTCCAGAGCGTGGGCGGCGCGCAGATCCTGCAGATAGCGCCCATCGAGGCGCCAGCGGGGCGTCAGCCGCCAGGCGAAGCTGGCCTCGGCGGTCTCCAGCCGATCACGGGTGTTGCGATAGTCCAGATGGGCCTGGTGGTCGGCGTCGCGGGTCCAGGCCACGCGCAGGTTGTAGGTGTCGAAGTCGTCCACCTCGGGGTTCCAGGCCAGATCGCCGGCCAGGTTCCAGCGGTTGTCGGGGCGATACACGGCACGGGCGATGAGATTGGAGGTGGCGCTGGTGGCCACGGGCTGACCCGGCAGGGTCACGCGCCGGTCGTCGAAGTACCATATCTGGCCAAGGCTCATCAGCAGCAGTTCGTTGCCGCTGATACTGTCCAGCCAGCGGGAGGTAAGCAGGGCGGTGAGACGATTGGCGTCCTCGATGCGATCCACGCCGTCGAAGAAGTTCTCGCGCACCGGCTCGTTGATGCCGAAGGGCCGGTAGCGGGTGTCGAACACGGGGATGTCGCCCTGATCCCGGTAGGGGGTGTAGACATAGAACAGCCGCGGCTCCAGCGTCTGGATGCCATCGCCGCCGGTATCCCGTTCGAAGAACAGGCCGCTGTCGAGGCTGGCGGTGGGCAGGCTGCGCTCGATGCGTTCCGGCTGACCGGCGCCGACGGTATCGAGATCGTAGCGGGTATAGCGCCAGCTCAGCCGGGGCACCACGAAGCCGGCGGCCTTGCGCAGCGGCAGGCTCACCACCGGCCGCAGATCGAGCCGGTCGCCCTGCACCACCTCATCGGGATGGGCGAAGCGCACCCATTCCCCGTCCAGACCGAAGTGCAGGCGTCCGTTGCGCTCGGGCAGGTGGCTCTGGAAGCGCAGTTGCGGCAGGCGTTCATAGCTGTTGCTGCCGTTGATGGTCTGGAAGGCCTGGGCCATGAGACCGGCCTCCCAGTCGGTACCGATCCAGTTCAGCGCGCCACGCTGTTGCAGGTGCGTGGTGCTGGTCACGCTCAGGCTGCTGCCGAAGTCGGCGAAGTAGTCGGTATCGGAAACCTTGCCGTAATCCACCTCGGTCTGCCAGCCGGGGGCCGGGTTGCCGCGGTGTTGCCAATGGAGCCCCCAGCGTTCCCTATCCTGGATGCGATCGTTGCCCAGCCAGTCGGCGTCGAGCTGTCCGCGATTCTTGCGGTGCAGGTAGCGGAATTCGCTGCGCAGCATGGTGCCGCGCTTTTCCATGTACCAGGGGGTGAAGGTGGCATCGTAGTTGGGCGCGATGTTCCAGTAGAACGGCGTCTGGACCTGGATGCCGTGCTTCTCGGAATTGCCGAAGGTGGGGAAGAGCAGGCCGGTGAGGCGCTCGTCGCCGATGGGAAAGCGGATCCAGGGCAACCAGAAGACGGGGGTGTCGGCCACCCGCAACACCACGTTGCGGGCCGTGCCCTGGCGCGAGTCCATGTCCAGATGAATGTGGCCGGCGCCGAGCAGCCAGGCAGGATCCGCCGGGTCGCAGGTGGTGAAGGTGGCATCGAGCAGATCCAGCCGGCGCGGGCCATCCAGGTGCAGTTGCCGGGCCTCGCCGTTGGCTCGCTCCGTCGTGAAGTAGGCGGCCGCGAACACGTCCGCGCGCGAGGCCTTCAGATCGGCCGTGATCCGCTCGCCCGTGATCAGCAGCCCCGGTGCCAGCAGGCGCACCCTGTCCCGGGCGTCGAGATGGCCGGTGAGATAGTCGTAGTCCACTCGTTCGGCCTCCAGTTGCAGCCGTTCCCGACGCACGACCACGTGTCCCTCGAGGCGCGAGACCCCTTCTCGGGCCAGCCCGGCCTGATCCGCCTCGATGTGGATGCGTTCGTCGGGCGGCGGGGTGACGGGCGGAATGGCCGGATAGCTACCGGCAGGGCACAGGGCAAAGGGATCGGCGCCGGCCACCGGTGCGCCGAGCAGCAGGACGAGGAGCGGCAGGAGACGGGGCGTACCGGGCATGGGGCGAGAAGGATTCCGCGCTGGAACGTGCCGTGATTATACATGGCGCCCCCGGCGTCGCCCCGCCGGGCCGATCTGTATAATGGCCACGATGAATGCCCGTGCGATCCCGGACGATCCCCGCCTGCAACGGCTCGATGCCTGGCTGCGCGACGCGCTCGGATGGCGCGACTTCCGCCTGTCACCGGCCTCGGCCGATGCCAGTTTCCGCCGC
>JALVBM010000346.1 GCA_027010665.1 Chromatiales bacterium | reverse complement strand
CCCGCCGCCATCGCCGGCACCGTCTCCATGGACATGCTCACCCTCGACCTGCGCCACGTCCCCGACGCCGTCCCCGGCGACCCCGTCACCCTCTGGGGCGACGACCTGCCCATCGAAACCGTCGCCCGCCACGCCGGCACCATCGGCTACGAACTCCTGTGCAAGGTGACCAAAAGGGTGCGGTTCGAGTATGTGGATTGAGTCGGGGGCACTGGAAATAACACGGAGGGCACGGAGACACGGAGGACACGGAGAAATTTGTTGTGCAGGAGCGGTGCCTTCGCCGCGAAATGCGCGTAGCCGGGGTTGGTGGAAATAACGCCGAGGACGCGGAGACGCAGAGGGCGCAGAGGATTTTTTGTTGTGTGTAGGAGCGGCGCCCCTGCCGCGATGAAACAGTAGGTGGTAGCTGGGTATATTTGATTCCCTCGTTTTTCCAGCTACCCGTCCCCAGCTACCCACATCCGCGGCCGGGTTCCGCTCCGACAAAACCTCTCCGCGACCTCTGCGTTCTTTCCAGTTTCCACCATCGAAGCCCCCGCCTGTCGCACCAAGGACACACTTCGTCCTCATTGCGATGGTTTCCCCTTCCGGTGCCCGGACGACCGGGCAATGAGGGCATCCGGTTCAGTCGATATTGGGATCGATGGTATACGGTTCCACCTGCATTGGCTTGCTCGGGGTGTGTTTCGGGGTTGTGCGCCGGGTACCGGGCATCATTTCGAAGAAGATATCGAAATCGGTCATCGCCATGCGGATGCGGTCGAACAACCTGCGGTCGCCCTTGAAGCGGGCCTTGCCTGCCTTGATCTGGTCATCGAAGGTTTTGGTACCCATCATGATCGGAATCAGATCTTCCCGATTGATGGTGATGGTCAGCGCGGCATCGGGTGCCTGGTAGCCTTCAATGCTGGTCAGGGTCTCGTTGCTCAGTTCAACGACGTATTTTTCGCCATTGTCGGGGGTGACGAGGTTGATCTTGCCCGACAGCCCCCTGACCCTGGCGCCATCCATGCGGATGGCGAGATAGTCGAGCCACAGTCCCGTATCCATGGCGCGAATCATGTCGGGTCCGGTGCCCTTCGGGGTGGCGCCCGTCCGGATGCCGTTGCGCAATTCGAAGGCCGCCGCCAGGAAGCTGTTGCGTACGCTGGGGCTTTCCTGCTGGTAGCCGATCTGTTCAAAGGCGTCGGCAAGCAGATCCTTTGCCTTGCGATTGTCCGGCTCGGCATAGACCAGCTTGTTGAGGATCTCCGTTGCCAGCTTGTACTTGCCCTGGTCGTAAAGCTGCCTGCCCCGGGTCAGGATTTTGTCGGCGCCGCCCATCATTTCGACATAGAGCGGTGCCGAATCCGCCGGCGAGAGGGGAATCAGGGTGGTGGGGTTGGCATCCCAGTAACCAAGATAGCGATTCACAACGGCGCGGCTGTTGTGTTCCACGGAGCCGTGGTAACTGCGCGCATGCCACTTCTTCTGCAGGGACGCCGGTACCTGGTAGATGTTGTGGATCTGGTTGATGGTGACGCCCTGGTTGGCCAGGTGCAAAACGCCGTTGTTGAGGTTGGCGTATGTGTCGCGCTGATCGCGCATCACTTCCATGACCCGCTCATTACCCCAGCGGGGCCAGCTGTGGGATGCGATCATGATCTCGGTTTTCGGGCCGAACCGGTAGATGGCTTCGTTGATCGCCTTGGCCCATTTCAGCGGATCGCGGACCAGGGCGCCGCGCAAGGTATAAATGTTGTGAATCGTGCCGACGATATTCTCGGCGGCCCAGAACAGCTTCTTCTCGGGAAAGAAGGTGTTCATCTCGGCTGGGGCTTCCGTGCCGGGTGTGTTCTGGAAAACCATTTTCACGCCATCGACCACCCTTTCCTCGAAATCGTCCTCGATGACCACGTTCGGCGGAATGAGCCCCAGGTTGCCGGCAGCGGTGTTCTTGCCGATGGCCTGGTCCACGTGCCCGAAAGGGCTGGCCGGAAGCAATGCGCCATACTGGTAGAACATGCGTCTGGCCATGGCTGTCCCGGCATAGACGTTCTCGGCCACGGCATGATCCATGAATCCGGTGGGTGCGATGATCTTGACCTTGCCGCTTTTGACGTCCGCCTCGTCCACCACGCCGCGCACGCCACCAAAGTGGTCGCCATGGGAATGGGAATAGACGACCGCAACGACCGGGCGTTCACCCAGTTGTTCGTTGATGAATTTCAGCGCCGCCCGCGCAGTTTCCCTGGCGGTGAGCGGATCGAAGATGATCCAGCCGGTCTTGCCTTCGACAAAGGTGATGTTTGCCAGGTCAAAGCCGCGTATCTGATAGACGCCGTCCATGACCTTGTAGAGGCCGTAATTCATGTTGAGAATGGCCTGGCGCTGCAGGGACGGGTGGATGGAATCGAATGTCTTGCCGGGCTCGAGCAGAAAGTCGTATTTGCCCATGTTCCAGGCCACGTGCCCTTCATCGGC
>JALVBM010000345.1 GCA_027010665.1 Chromatiales bacterium | reverse complement strand
TGGCGGGCCAGGGCGTGGCGCAGATGGTTCTCCAGCGTCAGGCGTTCGAAGTTCCGGGCGCTCATGTCGTCGGAATAGAACTGGTAGTTGTTCTTGCCCAGTTCCTTGGCCCGGTACATGGCCACGTCGGCATTGCGCAGCAGGGTGTCCGGATCCTCGCCGTCGTGGGGGAAGATGGCGATGCCGATGCTGGCGGTGATGAACAGTTCATGGCTGTTGACGTGGAACGGCTCGGACAGGGTCTGCAGCAGCTTCTGGGCCACGGCGGCGATGCTGTTCTCGTTGTCCACGTCGTCGAGCAGGATGGCGAACTCGTCGCCGCCGAAGCGGGCGATGGTGTCACCGTCGCGCACGCTGTGCTTGAGCCGCTCGCTGAGTTGCAGCAGCAGTTGGTCGCCGGTGTTGTGGCCCAGGGTGTCGTTGATGTTCTTGAAGCGATCCAGATCCATGAACATCACCGCCACCAGCCGATCGTGATGGCGGGCGCGGATCAGGGCCTGTTGCAGGCGATCCAGGAACAGGTTGCGATTGGGCAGATCGGTCAGCGCGTCGTGATGGGCCATGTGCTGCAGGCGCTCCTGCACCTGCATGCGTTCCGAGATGTCCTTGGCGGTGGAGACGAAGTGGGTGATGCGGCCGGTCTGGTCGCGAATCGGCGTGATGGTCTTTTCCTCGTAGTAGAGCGAGCCGTCCTTGCGGCGGTTGATCATGATGTTGGTGTAGCTCTCGCCCGAGAGGATGGTCTCCCACATGTGCTGGTAGAATTCCGGCTTGTGCTTGCCCGAGGACAGGATGGTCGGCGTCTGGCCCACGGCTTCCGCGTAGGTGTAGCCGGTGACGCGTTCGAAGGATGGGTTGACGTATTCGATCACGCCGTCGATGTCGGTGACGATGACGATGTCGGCGGTCTGTTCCAGTACGCTGGACAGCTTGCTGACCTGGGATTCGTGCAGTTTGCGTTCGGTGATGTTGCGGGCCGTGCCTTCCACGCCGATGACGTTGCCCTGCTCGTCGCGGATGAAGTGGGCATTGCTGGAGGTCCACACCACCGAGCCGTCGCGATGGCGCAGGGCGGTTTCGTTGTTGGTGATGCTGCCGCCGGCGAGTTCGAGTTTGCGCAGGAAGGCTTCCCGCTCTTCCGGGTGCAGATAGAATTCGACCATGGGCCGGCCGATCACTTCCTGTGGCTCGTAACCGAGCAGATCCTTCACCGAGTCGGACACGCGCGTGAGGATGCCGTTGGCGTCGATCCGGTAATAGGTGTCCTGCATGTTGTGCAGGATCATGTCCAGTTCCTTGGCGGCCTGTTGCAGGCGCTGTTCGTTGCGCAGGCGATCGGTGACGTCCATGCGCACGAAGACCAGGCCGGTGACCTGGCCATGCCGATCCTTGACCGGTTGCAGGCTCCAGTCCCAGTAGTGGCGTTCCGGGTCGTCCTCGTCGAGCTGTTCGACCCGGGCTTTTTCGATGTGCGGCCGGCCTTCGTCCACCACCCGGGCAAAGCGTTCGCGGTTTCCCGGATCCTTGCAGTCGTCGAAGAAGTTGCGGCCGATGAAGTCGTCGGGGCGGCGACCAAAGGCGCGGGCAAAGGCCGGGTTGACGCGGATGAAGCGGAAGTCCCGGTCCAGGTACGCCATTTCGATGAAGTCGTTGGCGAACACCTGTTCGAGCAGGCGATTGGATTCTTCCAGCGCTCGCTGGGCCAGGCGCCGCCGGGTGATGTCATGGACGATGGCCTGAATCAGCGGGCCATCGGGCAGATCGATGCGTCCGACGCTGATTTCACAGTCGAACAGGGTGCCGTCGAAGCGGCGGTGCTGCCATTCGAAGCGTTGCGGTTCCCCCGCCATGGCCCTTTGCATGACGGCCATGGCCTGTTCGGCGGAAGGCCGGCCATTGGGCTGTTTCGGCGGGGAAATGTCGATGGGGGTCTTGCCCAGGAGTTCGTGCTTCCGGCAGCAGAACATTTCCAGGGCCTTGCCGTTGCAGTCGATGATGCGGCCGTCACGGACCAGGAAGACCGCATCATTGGCCAGTTCGAACAGTGCCCGGTAGCGGGTTTCGTTGTCGCGGGCCTGTTGCAGCGCCTGCTGGTGATCGGTGACGTCGCGGACGATGCTGAGGTATTCCTCCGAGGTGCCGATGCGCACGATGCGTGCCTCGAAGTCCCGCCGCTCGCCGTCGAATTCGAGCTGGTAGTGAAAGATGGCCGGTTGGCCGGTCCGCCGGGTTTCCTCGATGCCCTTCAGTGTGCCTTCCGCCAGATGCGGCGGGGTCACGTCCCGGATGTTGTGGCCGAGAAAGGCCTCCGGTGCCAGCAGCAGGGGAATGTGCGGCGACTGCTTGACGTCGAGAAAGGTGCCCTGGCGATCGAGGCGGAAGATGAGATCCGGCAGGGCCGACAGCAGGGCGCCGGTTTCCGAGACCAGTTCAGTGGTTTCCGCGCTGAAAGTCTCCGTGCTCATGCGC
>JALVBM010000344.1 GCA_027010665.1 Chromatiales bacterium | reverse complement strand
CCGTTAGGACGGATGCCCCTCCCTGAGACTCCACCAGGACGACACAGGAGAAGTGGAACGGTCCAATCTTCTGACAATGGCGCGATGAAGACAACCCGGTGAGCGGAAAAATTCGAGAAAAATCAGTATATTGTTATTTGCTAATACATTGGGGATGGCAGATTTGTCGGGTTTTGTGTCCGTCGATCGCCATTCAGGATCGCCAATCACTCACGGGTGTATTTCCATGATTCGGTTTTATTGAATGTCCAGAATCATTTTTCGCGAACATGCTGTAGGAGCGGCGCCCTCGCCGCGATGCGGCGGTAGCTGGGGACGGGTAGCTGATAGCTGGAAAGGGTATTGTCCGAGCTTTTCCCAGCTACCAGCTACCGATTAATCGCGGCTATGCGCCGCTCCTACATGAGATTTGCCAGCCTGAAGCGATAACGACAATTCCGAAGAAATCAACAACGGCTTCACACAACAATCCTGTTCCGGAAGTTGAACAGGATTGCAAACCGCCAATACTGGCGTATTGGCGATGTCGGAAGCGAAGGAAGGGACTTCAGTCTTCGACGCGGCGGCGCAGGGCTTCCACCGCATGAATGTAACGCTGGATGATGGTGTTCATGTCCATGGCCAGATCCTGGATCTGGCAACCGACGCGACGCCCGGCCGATGCGTCGTCGGGATTGACGGGAATGAGGTTGCGTACCACCAGGTTTACCAGGGCATCGCCGTGTTCGCCCAGCCGGAGTTTGCAGCCGGGCAGGGGCTGATCGAGTTCCACGTCCAGCCGGTTCTCGGCATCGTCCAGACCGACACCGCCGACGCTGATGTCGATGATGCGCAGTGACAAGGGGTCTGCATCGGGCAGGGGGATTTCGCAGTACACGGGATCGCCTAGCGGCACGCGCACCCGGTAGAACTCCCGGCGCTGGACCCACAACAGGCTCTCCGGCAGGGCACAGGCAAAGGCGGTCTTGCCATGGCGTTTGGCTCGTTGCACACGATCGACCGTGAACTGGGCGGTAATGCCTTCGTGCTGGGTCTTGAAGACGATGCGTCCGGCCTCGAGGATCTTCCTGTTGATCTTCTCGTCGGCACCGTAGTCGAGAACCACCACGTCCTTCTCGGGCAGAACCTCGAGCACCGCCGTGAGCAGCGAATGTTTGCCGCCACCGAAATGGGCCGTGATCAGGCTGCGGGATTTCGCCAGTTGGCGCAGTTTCTGGATGATGGCGCCACGGCCGTGGAGCAGATACTTTTCGTAATTGTCGACGACCGACTGATTCGCCCTGGTGCTGTCTTCGTTCATGATCCGGCTTTCCGCCATGCGGGTTCAGTTGCCACCGAACAGGCGTTGCCACCAGCGGCGCCGGTTGCCGGGCGGCGGCAGGGCCGTGGGCAGATCCACCGGCGGGAGCAGGGAGAGCGTCCAGCCCGGCAGCGGCGGGTTTTCGCTGTATCCACATACCACGCCCAGATTGTTGGGATCGTAGATCTTGATGAACGCCGGATCGGCGGGATCGTCAACGTAGACGATGCCGCAGTAGTCCTCGTCGTGTTCCTTGTGCAGCAGTGCATCGATTTCCCGAATGAAGGTGTCCAGTTGTTCCCGGCTGGCCGGCTGCTCCGGTACGGGCTCGCCCACCGCGTAGATGTACCACGGCTTGTCGGCCTGCTCGCGCAGGGTCTGCCACAGCGCATCCAGTTGGGGCCAGCGCAGCATGCCGGTGAAGCTGCCACGAAAGGCGGCAAGGTAGGGATTGTCCGCTTCCATGGCCCGCATCCTATCATTCCCGGGCCGGGTCGGCATCCGGCGCCACTTCCATAGCGGCCGTTTTCGGCACCGACTTGAGCGACCAGTTTTCGCGGGCCCAGTCGAGAATCGTGGCCGGTTCGGCCCGGCGCAGATCGTCGGGCGGCGGGTGGCCGAGAAAGCGCAGGGCCAGCCACAGATTCTCGCCGGCGCGGCGCGGGTCCAGTGCGGGGGCCCGGTTGGCCTTGCTGAATTTGCGCCCGTGGGCATCCACGGCCACGGGCAGATGGACATAGCGGGGTGTCGGCCGATCCAGCAGTTGCTGGATGGCGATTTGTCGCGGCGTCGATTCGAGCAGATCGCTGCCGCGGACCACCTCGGTCATGCCCTGTTCGGCATCGTCGAGGGCCACCGCCAGTTGATAGGAAAACAGGCCATCGGAGCGGCGCAGCACGAAGTCGCCGCCGGCCGCTTCCAGGCGCACGATCTGCCGACCCTGCAGGGCATCGTCGAAGGCGATTTCCAGCCCGCGGGTATCCAGGCGCAGGGCGCGGCCGGAGTCCGGCGCGAGTCCCCGCTCGCGGCACCAGCCGGGGTAGTGCAGGGGTCCGCCCCGATGCCCGGTGGCGGCGGCAATGTGCTTGCGGCTGCAGTCGCAGGCATATACGCGCCCGGCGTCGATGAGGCGTTCCAGTGCCGCGGCATAGTGTTCGAGCCGCTCGGACTGGTATCGCACCGGACCATCCCAGTGCAGCCCGTGGGCTTCCAGTTGTCGGGGAATGGTGTCCCGCGCCCCGGGCGCCTCACGGGGCGGATCGATGTCCTCGATGCGCAGCCACCACTCGCCGCCCTGGGCCCGGGCCTGCAGGAAGCTGCCGAGGGCGGCGACGAGGGAGCCGAAGTGCAGGGGGCCGGTGGGCGAGGGCGCGAAACGGCCCCGATAGATCGGGTATGTGCCGGCCTCAGTCATACCATCGCGTGAATTCGTCCACGGACACGCGATCCAGGCGATAGCGGTTCACCGGCGCGTCCGGATCGGGATGGCCGAGGGCCATGCCGCAGACGATCATCTGCCCGGCGGGCAGGTCGAGAATCTCCCGCACGATGTCCGGATATTCGGCCAGCGAGGCCTGGGGGCAGGTGCCGAGACCGTATTCCAGCGCCGCCAGCATGACGTTCTCCATGAACATGCCCATGTCGAGGAAACTGCCGGTCTGCAGCCGGCGATCCATGTGGAAGATCAGGCCCACCGGGGCATCGAAGAAGCGGTAGTTGCGATACCAGGCGGCCTTGCGCGCGTCGGCGTCGCCGCGGCCGATGCCCAGGGCCTTGTACAGGGCCAGCCCGCAGACCTTGCGCCGCGTGGTCCAGGGTTCGCGCCATTCGTCGGGATAGTAGGGGTAGTCCGGGTTCTCGGCCTGGCCGGCCTCGCGGGCCGCAATCAGGGCATCGCCGAGTCGCTGTTTGTGCTCGCCGGTCACCACGGCCACGTTCCACGGTTGGGTGTTCACACCCGAGGGCGCGCGGCTGGCGATGGCGAGGATGTCGCGGATGGTGTCCGTGGAGACGGGGGTGTCGAGATAGGCGCGCACCGAATGGCGCTCGCGGATGGCATCGAGAACGTTCATCGGTCTCCCTCGGCCTAAAGCTTTGCAGGCGGCCGCCGAAGTATCGGTTAGCGCGGTCTGCGGCGAACGGAGAACACATCATGACAGAAGAAGAGCGGCTGGTCATCCACGGTACCCGTGAAGACGGTTCCCGCCTGCGGCCGAGCGACTGGATCGAACGGATTTCCTCCACCCTGGCCAGCTTCGGCGAGGATCACCGCCTGCGCTACGAAGACAGTGTGCGGCCCTGCATCATCGAAGGGGAGAAGTGCCTGGTGGTGGCCCGCGGCCTGGCCCGTTCCAATCCGTCGGCCTGGGACTTCATCATGGCCTTCGCCGAGAGCAACCGGTTGCGGATCCAGATCGATCGCCGTTACGGCGATCGGGCGTTGCCGCCCGAATAGCCGCTCGGTCTCAGGCGCGGGTCTTCTCGCGGATTTCGTCGAGGCTCTTGCAGTCGATGCACAGGGTGGCGGTCGGCCGGGCTTCCAGCCGGCGGATGCCGATTTCCACGCCGCACTGTTCGCAGTAGCCGTATTCCCCGGTATCGATCTTGGCCAGCGCTTCGTCGATCTTCTTGATCAGCTTGCGCTCGCGATCCCGGGTGCGCAGTTCCATGGTGAATTCCGATTCCTGGGTGGCGCGATCATTGGGATCGGGGAAGTTGGCGGCCTCGTCCTGCATGTGATGCACGGTGCGATCCACTTCCTCCATCAGTTCCCGTTTCCAGTCGAGCAGAATCTTGCGGAAGTGCTCGAGCATGGCGTCGCTCATGTACTCTTCGCCGCGTTTCTCCTTGTAGGGCGTGAAGAGGCTGACGCCGTGCAGGGCCGACTTGCGGGCCGCCGGTTTCTTTTTGGCAGCGGTCTTGGACTTGGCGGCTTTCCTGGCCGGGGCCTTTTTCGCCGTGCTCTTTTTGGTCGGCGATTTCTTCGTTACCGTTTTCTTGGCAGCTTTCTTCTTGGCCGCTGGTTTTTTCTTGCTGGCAGCCTTCTTGGCCGTCTTTTTCGCCGCGACCTTCTTTTTGGCCGGCGCGGCCTTCTTCTTGCTTGACTTCTTCGCCGCCGGCTTCTTCGCCGGGGTCTTCTTGGCCGCCTTCTTCTTGGCAGCAGGTTTCTTCTTTGCGGGCATCAATGCGGTCCTTGAAACAAAATAACGCGCTTTAATACCAGAATACGGGGGGCAACGCAAATCGGTGTCGGCGGAACGAATGCCGCAAAATGGCGTCAGAACGAGCGCCGAGGGGCCGTCCTGCGGTATCCTGCGGCGATTTTCACAAGCTGTCCGGAGACAAAGTTACCCATGACGGAAAAGACACTGGAGGCCCTGCTGTTCGACGTCGACGGCACGCTGGCCGATACGGAGCGGGACGGCCATCGCGTGGCCTTCAATCGTGCCTTTCGTGACGCCGGTCTCGACTGGGACTGGGATGTGGATCTGTACGAAAAACTGCTGGCCGTGACTGGCGGCAAGGAGCGGATCCGTTTCTATCTCGACGAGTTCAACCGGGACTTTGCCCGCCCCGCGGATCTCGACGATTTCATCGCCGGGCTGCACCGGTCCAAGACCGATCACTACACCCGCCTACTCTCGGAAGGCCGGATCCCTCTGCGCCCGGGCGTGGAGCGGCTGCTTCGGGAGGCGCGGGACGCCGGTCTGCGCCTGGCCATCGCCACGACGACCACGCCCGCCAACGTCGAGGCGCTGCTGGCGCACACCCTCGGGCCGGAAGCGATGGACTGGTTCGAGGTCATCGCCGCCGGAGACATCGTGCCGGCCAAGAAACCGGCGCCGGACATCTTCGTCTGGGCCCTGGAACAGATGGGGCTGGAACCGGCCGCCGGGCTGGCCTTCGAGGATTCGGAGAACGGGATCCGCGCCTCGACCGGCGCCGGCCTGCCGACCATCGTCACCCTCAACGACTACACCCGGGAACACGCCGTCGGCGATGCCCTGCTGGTCCTCGATCAGCTCGGCGAGCCGGAAGCGCCGGCCCGCGTGCTGGCCGGACCGGCCGACGCCCTGGGCGACAAGGGCTATCTGAGCGTGGACGATCTTCACCGCCTGCACCGGGCCGCCTGATGACGCCACGCGCCGCCCGCATGGCCGACATCCAGCCCTTCCGGGTGATGGCCCTACTGGCCCGCGCCCGGGAACTGGAGGCCGCCGGACGCGACATCGTGCACATGGAGATCGGCGAGCCGGACTTTCCCACCCCGCCGCCGGTGATCGCTGCGGTGCAGAAGGCCATCGCCGCCGGCGATGTCCACTACACCCCGGCGGCGGGCCTGCCCGCCCTGCGCTCGGCCCTGGCCGGGTACTACCGCGCGGAATACGGGGTCGAGGTGGATCCCGGGCGGATCATGATCACCCCCGGCGCCTCCGGCGCGTTGTTGCTGATCCTGGGGGCGGTCCTCGATCCGGGTGACCGGGTGCTGATGGCCGATCCCGGCTATCCCTGCAACCGCAACTTCGTGCGCTTCCTGGAGGGGCGAAGCACGGGCATCCCGGTGGGTCCCGGGACGGGCTACCAGCTCACGGCCGAGCTGGTCGAAGCGCACTGGCAGGACGACACCCGCGCGGTGCTCGTCGCCTCGCCGGCCAATCCCACCGGCACCCTGGTACCTCCGGACGAGATGGCCGCCATTCACCGGGTGGTGCAGGCCCGGGGCGGGGTGCTGATCGTGGACGAGATCTACCACGGTCTGGTCTACGAAGGCCGGGCCGAAACGGCCCTGGCGCTGGGCGAGGACGTCTTCGTCCTCAACAGTTTCTCCAAGTATTTCGGTCTCACCGGCTGGCGGGTCGGCTGGGCCGTGGCGCCTCCCGCGGCGGCCGCCGATCTCGACAAGCTGGCCCAGAATCTCTTTCTGGCCGCCCCCACACCCGGCCAGCACGCCGCCCTGGCGGCCCTCAGCCTCAAGACCCGGGAAATCCTCGAACGGCGCCGGCTCGAGTTCCGCGCCCGCCGTGACTATCTGTTGCCGGCCCTGCGGGATCTCGGTTTCGACATCCCCGTCACCCCCCAGGGCGCGTTCTATCTCTACGCCGACTGCACCCGCTTCACCGACGACAGCCTGGCCTTCTCCGAAGCCCTGCTCGAGGAAGCCGGCGTGGCCGTCACCCCCGGCCTCGATTTCGGCCACAACCACCCCGAACGCCACTTGCGCTTTGCCTACACCACCTCCCTGGAACGCCTCGAAGAGGGCGTTCGGCGGATTGCGGCGTTCGTGGGGCAGTAGTCTGAGGTTGGTGGAAGGAACACGGAGGGCACGGAGACACGGAGGACACGGAGGATATTGTTGTGGAGTGCATTCTCGAAACTGCACACCATGATTATTGATGTAGGGATTCTCAGGTGAGAGTCTCGATCGCGGAAACATCTCAAAAATACATTCTCCGTGTCCTCCGTGTCTCCGTGCCCTCCGTGTTCTCAACTCCCCACCTGAAAAAAAGAATCACTCCAAAGGCATCCGCTCCACGCGCAGGGCCGTGGCGGCGGCGACGGCGACGGGCATGATCAGGAAGTTGAACACGGGGATCAGGGTGGCCAGCATCACCGCGGCGCCGAAGCCGAGGCTCAGGAAGCGGTGTTCGCGCAGTTTCTGGCGGATTTCGGGGAAGGTGAGGCCGTGGTTGCCGAGGGGATAGTCGAGGTATTCGAGGCTCAGCATCCAGGCACCGAACAGGGCCCAGAGGAGGGGGGCGACGAGGTTGACCACCGGAATGAAGTTGAGGATCAGCAGGGGGATGGCCCAGAGCAGGAAATAGCCGATCTTGCGCAGCTCGCCCATCAGGGCGAGGCTGACCTCCTGCAGGAACGGGCGGTCGGAGCCGGGCGGATTCCGGCCGGTGAGATGGCGTTCCACGGCGGCGGCGAGGTAGCCGTTGAAGGGCGCGCCCACCAGGTTGGCCAGGATGCTGAAGGCGAAGAAGATGACGATGAAGGCCATCAGCCCGAAGATGATCCACAGCAGCCAGGTGAGCCACATGAGCCAGTCGGGCAGGCTGGGCGTCATCCAGTCGATGAACTGCCCGAACCAGTCGGAGGCCAGCCAGATCAGCACGCCGAAGATCAGCGTGTTGATGAGCAGGGGAATGATCACGAAGCGTCGTATGCGTGGCCGGGTGATGAGCTTGAGCCCGCGCAGAAAATAGCTGGCGCCAGTGACCGGATTGTTGCTGCGGGCGGGGACGGGATTCGTGTTCATTGGTTCTCCTTGCGGTTCCGTTCGTATCCTTCGCGGGCCAGTCGGGCAGCACCCACGGCCGCCTCGGTGTGTTCGGCAACGAGCAGGGGAACCCCCAGAATCCGCTCGCGGATGGCGGTCCAGGCCCGGTTGGCCGCGCCGCCGCCGGTGGTGCGCACCGAGGTCGGCCAGGGCGCGCCGCATTCGGCGAGACGGCGATAGCCCTCGGCCTCGATTGCGGCGATGCCCTCCAGCAGCGCCTGGAAGAAGACCGCTTCGTCGTCCGGACGGGGCTCGAGCCGGGGTGCGCGCTGCGGATCGTTGTGGGGAAAGCGCTCGCCGATCCCCGGCAGGGGATAATAATGGAAACCGGTCGGCTTTTCCGGTTGCAGCCGGCTTTCCAGTTCACGCATGCGCGTATCGGTGAAGAACTTGCGCAGCACCGCGCCGCCGCTGTTCGAGGCGCCGCCGATCAGCCACCCCTCCCCGAGGGGCTGGCTGTAAATGCCGTATTCCGGCGCGAAGACCGGCCTTTCCCCCAGTACCTTCAACACCAGCGTGCTGCCCAGGCAGGTGACGGCATCGCCGGGTCGACTCGCCCCGGTGGCCAGGAAGGCGGCGGTGCTGTCGGTGGTGCCGGCCAGCAGCAGGGCATCGGGCGGCAGTTCCGATTCCCCGGCCCGGGCCGCATCCACCGGGAACAGTACAGATCCCGCGGCATGTACGGTCGGCAGCCATTCCCGGGGCAGGCCGGTTTGCGACAGCCATTCGGGCCAGCGGCGGGCGACGGGATCGTAGCCGCTCTTGAGGGCGTTGTTGGCGTCGGTGTCGCCAAAGCGGCCACCCAGCCTGCCCAGCAGCCAGTCGGCCTGGTGCAGGGCGTGGCGGGCATCCCGGGCAAAAGGCTGGCGCTGCAGCCACAGCAGCTTGGCCAGGCCCGAGGTGGGCGAGTGCACGGGGCTCCCGGCCGGGGCGATGGCCCGCAGCCGTTCGGCCTCGGCGCCCGCCCGGGCATCGTCGTACATGAGGGCCGGATGCAGGGGCCGCCCTTTGGCATCGGTGAGCAACACCGTGCCCGAGGTGCCGTCGATGGCGATGGCGGCGATGCGCCGGCGCAGGCCGGATTCGAGGTGGCGGCAGGCGGTCATCAGGGCCTGCCACCAGTCATGGGGATCCTGCTCGGCCCGCGGTCCCTCCCGGCGGGAGGGTGGCAGGGGTTCCCGAACGGTGGCAGCCAGCCTGCCGTCCGTGTCGATCAGGGCCAGACGCAGGCCGGAAGTGCCCACGTCGATGCCCAGGAACAGGGGAGAGGGGATGGGCATGGCCGCCCCAGGATCAGGGCAGGGTGACAGGCTCGGGCGGCTGCCAGCCGGGCTGGCGATGCTCGGCGACCACGGTGGTCCAGATCCCGCCGCGCACGTTGAACTTCGCGGTCAGGCGCATGAAACGCGGCTCGGTGGCGGCCACCAGATCGTCGAGGATGGTGTTGGTCACCTTCTCGTGGAAGGCCCCTTCGTCCCGGTACGACCAGACGTAGAGCTTCAGCGACTTGAGCTCCACGCATTTCCGATCCGGCACGTATTCGATGTACAGGGTGGCGAAATCCGGCTGACCTGTCTTCGGGCACAGGCAGGTGAACTCCGGCACCTCGATGCGGATGGTGTAGTCCCGCTCCGGCATCGGGTTGTCGAAGGTTTCGAGTTCCCTGGAAGGCTGTGTCGACATCCGCACAGTATACCGGACATCGCTCGTGCCCGTGTAATCCGTCTTCTGTGTGAAGCCTTTCACAAAGTCCAGCAATTCCCAACTCACACAAAACCTGTCGAAGCGGAAAACCCCCGCTTTTCCTCGTTCCTCGTTCCTCGTCCCTCGCCACTGTTAGGGTTGTCAATCTTGTGACCCCCGCCCCGGATCCTGTATCTTCCGCCCATGCGTCTGAGCAAACTCAAACTCGCCGGCTTCAAGTCCTTCGTCGATCCCACCTCCATCCCCATGCCGGGCAACCTGA